>JALSQC010000345.1 GCA_026985625.1 Bacteroidales bacterium
TGCTTCGGAACACGGAGCAAGAATGACTGCAATGCATAAAGCTACCGATAATGCAACCGAGTTAGGAAAAGAATTATTGTTACAATACAATAAAGCACGCCAGGCATCAATTACAAATGAAATTCTTGAGATAGTCGGTGGAGCTGAGGCTTTAAAAAATTAAATAAAAAAACCGGCATTGCCGGTTTTTTTTATAATCTAAACATATCCAATAATTTTTTATCTATTTGTGTTTCTAAAATTCCTTGATCTATTAAAATTTTAAAATAATTTTTTACCTTTTCTACAAGTTCGTCGCCACTAACATATGTAAAATTTACTCGATTTAAGAAAAGCTCTACATTTTCGGGAGGTTGGCGCATCATATCAAACGATAAGTTTGCGGCATCGGTTTTATTTTCGTTTACCCATTTTATAGCATCTTTTAGTTCGTCTAATATTACCTGTGTTATTTCCGGGTTATTACGAACAAATTCTCCTTTAAACAAAATTCCGGCATTTGGAAAACTTCCAAAACCATTGTTAATCTCGTTCCATATTTTATTATACGATATTATAGACACTTGTTCTCCCATTTTTTCCATAGCTTTAATAGCATAGCTTGCTTCGGGTTCTCGCAAAATAACCGTATCGGAGACTCCTTGCACAAAATTCATAAATATCTCTTCGGGACGACCAAAAGGTTCTCCGTATTTAAAAGTAAAGTCGTTGTAATTTAGACCTTTTGCCTCTATTACATATTTAGTAATTTTTGCAGGAGGAGCTTCGGCAAACAAAGGGGTTTCTATTTCGTGTCCTATTAAATCCTCTAGTTTTTCGGCTTTATAGCCACGGGTTAAAATACTAAAATTATCCCAAACAAAAAGAGCAGGAACTTTAACATCGTTTTCTTTAAGTTTTGCCGATGTTATTACGGCGGAAAAACTAATATCGGCTTTTCCGTTTACAATCCAACCAAGATGTTTTTCGGTTTCTTCCCAAACTTTAAGCTCTTTTATATTTACGGCTTTTCGTATTTTATCCGATTGTAAAAGTCGCATTATAACAGGGTATGCTACAGGTGTTGCCGATTGAATAACTACATTTGGTTTTTCGCTATCGGCTTTTTCGTCGGCATCGCGTTCTCTTACTTTTTTATGAAAAAATACATGAACCTCATATTGTGTTATTATGCGTGTATGATGTTCAAAACCCATTTCCGACAACATATTAATAATAGGTATAGGCTCAAAACGCTGAACAAGTCTAAACCCTTCGTCCTCGGGTGTATCGTATGCTTTTTTTATAATAATATCAAACGGGTCGGTTGTCATACGGCGAACATCAAGAATTTCAAAGTCTTCCATACGATCATACCAATGTAAAGTTTGTTTATCTTTAGGATTAAATATTGATATACGATATTCTCTATTTTGTTCGATATTATATTTAAAACCTAAGCCTTCTACTGTTTTTAATAATGCAACAGGTTTTTCTACAGATATTAAAACTATATTTTCCTGAGCTTTAAGGTCGTTTATTTTTTGTATAATCTCGGGCAAAGTATCATCGTTTAAAATATATCGCTCGGCACTTTCTTCCCAAGTAATATCTTCGCCTTTAAATTCATTTTCTTTTTCGTTTGCAGATATGCACTCGGGTGCATTTTTTATAAGTTCGTCTGAAACTCCTAAATATTTATTTATAGTATGTAATAT
>JALSQC010000346.1 GCA_026985625.1 Bacteroidales bacterium
ATTGTAACGATTATAATATTTAATAATTTTATCGATACGTGCTATATCTCCGTTTGCTATAAAATTTATTTTTGCTTCGTCGTCTATCCAATTATAATTGTTTTTTACAATCATTACATAATCGCCAACAGATATTAAATCCTCGTACCAGAATATTTTATTACGTATTCCTTGATTATATATGTTTGCACGTTTGTTACTGCGGGTTATAACTATTGTATCGTTAATTCCGTATTTATCATACGAGTCGTTAATTTTTTCTATTAAATCTTCGCCTGTAATAAAATCAATATCGGCAAAGTTATTTGATACTAATTTTGGAATTTCTATATTGTTATTTTTAAATAAATTTCGTAAATATGTAGCGTTATATAATATTCCCGAATTTTGCGATTGTCGTATTACTTGTGTAAGTTCTATTTGTGTAATTTTAAATCCAAATGTTTCGAGATTGTATGTATCTAATGCGGGACTTATATTTAAACCTACAGGTGGTAGTTGTGCCGTGTCGCCTATTAAAATTAATTTACAATTTTTGCCTTGACGAACAAAATTTATTAAATCGCCTAAAAGATTTCCCGAACCAAATACCGATGTTTCGTATGATTTGTCGCCTATCATAGATGCTTCGTCTATAATAAAATATGTGTTTGTAAATAAATTAGTTGCTAACAAAAATTTACCAAAGCCGTCTTTGGTTTTTTGTAGTTTATATATTTTTTTATGTATTGTAAAAGCCGGCTGGTTTGTGTAGTTTCCCATTACTTTTGCAGCACGTCCGGTTGGTGCAAGAAGCAACGATTTTTGTTTTAAAATATTAAGTGTTTTTGTTAGTGTTTTTATAATTGTTGTTTTGCCTGTTCCTGCATATCCTTTTATTAGAAGTAAATGGTTTTTGTCGCTGTCGGATATAAATTCGGCTAATGTTTTAAGCAGTTTTTCTTGGTCGCTTGTGGGTTTAAACAAGAAATTCTCGTGTAATAGTTTATTTATAAAGTCGTTGAGCATTTAATTGTTTTTTATTCGTAAAAGTAATATTTCTGTTAATAAAAATATTAAACTTAATATTATAAAGTATTTCCACAATGGTTCTCCCCTATTTATTTTTGATATTTTATTTTTTATTATTTTAGGATTATCGGAGTATAATAGTTTTATTGTATTGTTTAACAAGTTATTTTTTATTATTTGGTTTATATCGTCATTGTTGTAAAACGACAGAAAAGACTCGTCTCTGTTGTAGTTTACCGATAAAATATCAATAATTTTATTTTGTTTTTGCACAAGATAGTTTCCTGCTTTTGTAATAATGTTTTTTAAGTTTAATATTGTTTTGTCTTTTGCTTTAATATTTTGCGGAATAATATCTATTGTTTTATTTTTATTAATTATATGATATACGTTGTCGGTTGTTGTTGAATCGTAAATCGAAAAATAATTTGATTTGTTTATTGTGTAATAAATAGGATTTATGCTTTTTGAATATAATGCAAAATTATATAATGTTGGCACAAATAATTGATGGTTTACAAAATTGCTCGATTTTTCGTCTAACGAAAAAGCTAATAAATATATTTTTGATGTATATAGTTTAGATTCCGAAAATATCGGTAAATCGTTATTTGCCGTAAATATGTTAATTGTTTTGTTGTTATTGTTTAACAGTAAATATTTGTAAAT
>JALSQC010000347.1 GCA_026985625.1 Bacteroidales bacterium
TGGTGTCGGGGGTAAAGTTTGCAAGTGAGTCGAGTAATGATTTTTTTTCGGTTGTTTTGTTGTTGTTTTTTTGTTTGTTTGTTGTTTGATTTTGGCAAGAGTATAAACTAATTACTGCCAATAAAATTATTATTATTTTTTTCATTTGTTTATTAAATTAAATATTTATAATTTTTCCAGACGGTTTAATCCGTCAATTGCAAGTTGGTAATTTCTCGAGATTTTTAATGCTGTGGAATAATCTATTCGTGCATTTTTATAATCTTTTAGTTTTTCGTAACAATATCCGCGATTGTAATATGCTCGCACATCGGTGTATTGTAGATTTATTACTTTAGAAAAATAGCTTATGGCTTTTTTGTAATTTTTAAGATATAACATATTTACATATCCCATATTAAAATATGCATCGGAGTAGGCTGTGTCGATTTTTGTAATTATATGGTTATACTCGTTTAATGCTCTTATTTCGTAACCTTGATTTTGTAAAAATAAAGCTAAGTTATAATGAGGTTGCGGATTTTTGGGTTGTAACTTTATAGCGTTTTTATAATATTCTATGGCAACGGTATCGTTTTTTGCTGCATATAAAATGCCAAGTATATTATATGGCTCGTAATAATCGGGATTTTTTTCTACTGCTATCTGAAAATTCTTTATTGCTTTATTGGTGTCTTTTAATGCTTGATAAGCTAATCCTCTGAGTAAATAAATTTCGGCGTTTGTATCGTTTATTTTTTCGGCTTTAATTAAGTATTCGTTTGATTTTTTATAATTATCAACATAAAGATAAATTCTGGCAAGGTTTATTAAAGCTTTTGTATTTTTTGGATTTATTTTTAAACATTTTTCTAATTGATTTTTTGATTTTTCTGATTTTGATGATAATAAATAAAGGTCGGCTAAACGTAAATAAACATCTTGGTCTAAGGTATCTAATTTTTTTGCTAATTCGTAATCGTTAATTGCACTATCTATTTTATTTTCTTTTATATACTCTTCGGCACGTTGTTTAAAAAGTTCGTTATTATATGGATTTTTTCGTATCTTTATTGATAGTTGTTTTACCGGCGATATATTTGATGTTGTATCTATATCAGCCGGTTTGTTATCGGTAGAATTGTTTTTACACGACGCGAAATATATTAAAACTAACAGGCTTAATATTATTTGTTTTATCATTTAATACGGTATATTTTATTTAATTATCTTTATTGTTAATGTTGTCTCGTATTTTATTTTCTAATTCTGCCATTAATTCGGGATTGTCGGCAATTATTTTTTTAACGGCATCGCGACCTTGTCCTAATTTTGTTTCGCCGTAAGAGAACCACGAACCGCTTTTTTTAATAATATCGTATTCTACTCCCAAGTCTATAATCTCGCCTATTTTTGATATTCCTTCACCATACATAATATCAAATTCGGCTTTACGAAATGGAGGAGCCAATTTATTTTTAACAATTTTAACTCTTGTTTTGTTTCCTTTTATTTCGTCACCATCTTTTATTTGTCCTATTCGTCGAATATCTACTCTGATTGATGCGTAAAATTTAAGAGCATTTCCTCCTGTTGTAGTTTCAGGGTTTCCGAACATTACTCCAATTTTTTCGCGTAGTTGATTAATAAAAATGCATATTGTTCCTGTTTTATTAATATTTGCTGTAAGTTTTCGTAATGCTTGCGACATTAACCTTGCTTGCAATCCCATTCGCGAGTCACCCATATCGCCTTCTATCTCGGCTTTTGGTGTAAGTGCGGCAACCGAGTCGATAACAACTATATCTAATGCTCCCGAACGGATAAGTTGGTCGGCAATTTCTAATGCTTGTTCGCCGTTATCGGGTTGTGATATTAATAAGTTTTCTACGTCAACACCTAGTTTTTCGGCATAAAATCTGTCAAAAGCATGTTCGGCATCAATAATTGCGGCAATGCCTCCTTGTTTTTGTGTTTCGGCAATTGCATGTATTGCCAGTGTTGTTTTTCCTGACGATTCAGGTCCAAAAATTTCGATTACTCTGCCTTTTGGATAACCTCCTATTCCTAAAGCTGTATCTAATGTTATAGACCCCGACGAAACTACAGGAACATCAACAACGGCAGAATCGCCCATTTTCATTATGGTTCCTTTTCCATAGTCTTTGTCTATTTTATCTAATGCTAATTGTAAAGCCTTTAATTTTTCTTTGTTAATGTCTTTTGTTTCTTTTGCCATAATTAATTTAATTTTAGTTCGTTAAAAATTTGTTGTGAGTGTTCTTTTGTTTTTACTTTTTTTATAATTTTTTCGATTTTTCCGTTTTCGTCAATTATAAAAGTTGTTCGTATAACTCCCATATATGTTCTTCCGTACATTTTTTTTTCGCCCCAAACGCCATAGGCGGTAAGTATTTTTTTGTCTTCGTCGGATATTAAGTTAAAAGGTAGTTTGTGTTTTTCGATAAATTTTTTATGAGATTTTACCGAGTCGGGACTAACACCAATAACCTCGAAGCCTTTTTTTAAAAAATCGTTATAATTTTCGCTTAAATTACACGCTTCGGCTGTGCAACCCGAGGTATTATCTTTTGGATAAAAATATAAAACAATTTTTTTCCCTTTAAAATCGCTTAATTTTATTATTTTTTCGTCTTGATTTATCCCTTTAAAATCGGGTGCATTTATGCCTTCTTTTAATTCTTCCATTATTTTATATTTTAATTTTTAACAAAAATAATTTAAAATTTTGTTTTAGTTAAATTTTAATCGAAATGTTTTAAACAGTTGTTTAAAATATTTATGATATGGTGCTATATCTATATTTTTTGTAATTTTACAAAAAAGTTGTTAGCCATAAAAAAAGGAACAGAGAATATAAATAATTAAATTAACTTTGTAAAAAAGGACTTTAATATGTTTTTAGAATATTTAGAAAAATTTGAATTAAATAATGTAAGTAATACTCTTTTTCAATTTGAAAATAATGTAACATTTAAAACAAAAATTGAAACGAAGAAAAAAAATAATATTGAGGTAGTATATTATATTAACGAGTTTTGGACATCAAAACAAAGACAAGCAAATTCATTGCACGAGATTTCATATAGAGCTTGCTTCAAACCTCAACTTCCTAACTTTTTTATTGAAAAGCTAACAAAAAAAAACGATTTTGTTTATGATCCCTTTTTGGGTAGAGGAACAACTGTTATTGAAGCTGCTTTAATAAATAGGCAAATTATTGGAAATGATATTAATCCATTAAGCAAAATATTAGCAGAATCCAGATTATTAATTCCGGATTTTAATAACTTAAAAGAATACTTAATGGACATACCTTTTGAAAAAGGTTTAAAGGCTGATATTGATTTATCAATGTTTTATCATCCTGATACTGAAAGTGAAATAGTTTCTCTTCGGAATTATATTTTAACGAAAGAAAAAAATAATAAGTTAAGTGAACTTGATAAATGGATTAGAATGGTTGCAACCAACAGGTTGACCGGCCATTCAAAAGGTTTTTTTTCTGTATATACAATGCCTCCAAATCAAGCGGTTTTACCGGAAAGACAAGTTAAAATAAACGAGAAACTAAATCAAAACCCAGAATATAGAAATGTAAAGGAATTGATTTTACGAAAAACAAAATCACTTATTAGGAATATAACTGATATTCAGAAAAAAAGATTAAAATCAATACATAAAACAGCAATATTTCTAAATAAAGATGCGAGAAAAACAAAAGAAATACCTGATAATTTTGTCCAATTAACAGTAACTTCACCACCTTTTTTGGATATTGTACAATATGCAAAAGATAATTGGTTAAGGGGTTGGTTTAACGGCATCAATATAAAAGAAGTTGAAAAAAAAGCAACAATGTCTAAAACCATTGATGAATGGAAAAATGTAATGCAAGGTGTTTTTAACGAATTATATCGAATAACAAAACAAGGTGGGTATGTAGCGTTTGAAGTTGGAGAAGTTAAAAATGGAAAAATAAAATTAGAAGAATATGTTGCACCATTAGGAATAAAAGCCGGTTTCAAATTGCTTGGTATTATTATTAATGAACAAGAATTTACAAAGACAGCCAACATTTGGGGTGTAAAAAATAACAATAAAGGTACAAATTCAAATAGAATCGTTTTATTAAAAAAAGGAGAATAGAAATGAATAAAAAAATGTCAAAAGAATTAGAAAGAGTTATATCTCAAATGTTAAAGCCATTAAAGGGTTTACCTTTGGGGATTGTTATTGAAGAATTATCAGGATATAATGTTATACCTTTTGATAAAGAAAACGAGAAAGATGTTAAGATTTTGAATACATTAAAAAATGTTGCCAACAAAGTTATAGAAGATGTCAATGAAATTGGAATTTTAAGACCCAGACCTAACGAAGTTGGAAATGATATTGAACCTTTTGTAAAAAAGGCATTAAATACTTTTGGGTATAATGCAGATACTCCAATTACAATAAAAGGTAAGAAGAAATCAACAGGTTATCCTGATATCGAATTTATTGATGAATTTAATCGAACAAATTATTTGGAATGCAAAACTTTTAATATTGATAATATTAGCACAACTCAAAGAAGTTTTTTTTTATCCCCTTCTGATGAGTTTAAGGTTACAAAAGATGCACATCATTTCGGTATTTCATTTGAAATATTTGTAGAAAAGAGTATTGACAATAAACATTTATATAAAGTTAAGAGTTGGAAAATTTTAGATTTATCTCTATTAGAATTAGATGTTAAACATGAGTTTAATGCAGATAATAAAAGATTATATGATAATAAATTAATTATAACTGAAATGAAAAAATAACGGTTCACAACATTGTGTATAAGCAATGGCAAGCAAAGTGCTAAAAATGAACAAATAATAAATAAACTTAACGACAGTGCAAAAATTTAACATAAGTGCGATAAAAACTGCCACAGCTTATATGCTTAACCGTTATATGCGGTTTTATATTTTAATTTTTATATTATTATTTGTAATATCTTGTAAAAAAACAGACGAAATATATCCTGTTATAAAAATAACCTACCCTACGGCTAATTTATCGTTCTCTACTATTGATACTATACATATAAAAGGTAAAATAACCGATAACGATAAAATTGTTTCTTACTCGTTTTCTATTGTCGACTCAAAAATGAACATTGTTAGTCAAACTATTACTAAAAGCGGGCAAGATAGTAAAAGTATTATTTTAAACGATGATTTTTTTTACAGTAATATTTATCTTCCGAGTGGACAATATTATTTATTAACATCGGCAAGCGACGGAACAAATAAAAAAAATAGTTATACAAAAATAAGTCTGCAAGCAATTAATACCGAATTAAAAAGCATAATAGTAAGTTTAGATAATAATGGAACTACCGATATTTGCAAACTCGATAGCGGAAAGTTAAAATTATTATTTAATTGTCAAGAAAATTATCAAGATATTGATGTAAATTCAGATTACGGACAAATAATGATTTTATCAAAAAACGGAAAATTAAAATCGTATGATGCTTATACTTATAATCTAAAATGGGAAAAAACGAACTTAAACGATTATTATTCCGAATATTTTTCGAGAATCAAAAATTTTGATAAAATAACTTATGTCGGATATAATTTCGGAAGCATAAAATCAATAAATAAATACGGAACAATTACAAATACATATAATTTAAACAGTAATATTTTTTTACCTTCCGATATTTTTAAATTTAATAATGAGATTTGTTCTTATTTTTTTTCGAAAAATACACAACAGGGAGAGATAGCATATTTTTACGAAACAGGAGGATTACATAATTATTATTCGATTAATATTGATAAACTTATAGGAATATTTGATTACGACAAGTCAAATATTTTTATTATTGGTAATATTGGCGATTCGGCAAAAGCATATACTCTTAATACCGAAAATAATTATTTGTATAACGAAAAAAAATTTGTTTCGGCAAAAATTATATCGGCTTTTAAAAATAATGATAATATATATTATTCGACACAAACAGATATAAAACGATATAATATTACCGACAATGCCATTTACAACTTTATTGATAATATAAATAATGCAAAATTATTTTACGATAAGCTAAATCAATATATATATGTTAGCTCTAATAATAAAATATTTTTATATAATAAAAATGGAGATTTAATAAATACTTACAACACTAATAATTCTGTTTTGGATATAGATTTTTTATATAATAAATCGTTATAATAATTATAGCTTTATATAAGATTTGCAAACCTGACGTTTATTTTTGTTTTTATTAAATTTATTTAAATTTGCAGAAAAACAAAAGCAATGCAAAATAAATTTAAGAGATATACAGTTACATCGGCACTACCTTATGCTAACGGACCGTTGCATATTGGACATATAGCAGGAGCATATTTACCTGCAGATATTTATGTAAAATATTTACGATTAAAAAAACGCGATGTAATTTTTATTTGCGGTTCTGACGAACACGGAGCAGCTATTACCTTACGAGCAAAAAAAGAGGGTATTACTCCAAAAGATATTATTGATAAATATCACGAAATAAATAAAAAAGCTTTTGCAGATTTTGGAATTGATTTTGACATTTATCATCGAACATCGTCGGAATTACACCACAAAACAGCACAAGATTTTTTTTTAACTCTTGACAAAAATAAAACTTTTACAAAAAAAACATCGAAACAATATTTTGACACCGAGAACAATCAATTTTTAGCAGACCGATACATTACCGGAACTTGTCCAAAATGCGGATACGAGAAAGCTTATGGAGATCAATGCGAGAAATGCGGTTCCGATTTAAGTCCTACCGATTTAATAAATCCAAAATCGGTAATTAGCGGAAATACTCCTATTTTAAAAGAAACATTACACTGGTATTTACCTATGCAAAATCACGAGGAGTGGCTTAATAAATGGATAAATAACGGCGTTTTAGACGGCAAAAAAGTTCACGAGCCAAAAACCTGGCGAAATCAAGTAATAGGACAATGTAACTCGTGGATAAACAATGGCTTGCGAGAAAGAGCAATGACAAGAGATCTAGACTGGGGAGTTAAAGTTCCGGTTAAAGGAGCCGAGGGTAAAGTGCTTTATGTTTGGTTAGATGCCCCAATAGGCTATATATCGGCAACAAAGGAATTATTTAAAAACTCTGATAAAAAATGGGAAGACTATTGGCAAAATCCCGACACAAAACTTGTTCATTTTATAGGTAAAGACAATATTGTTTTTCATGCAATAATTTTTCCTATTTTGTTAAAACAGCACGGAGACTTTATTTTGCCAAATAATGTTCCTGCAAATGCATTTTTAAATCTCGAAAACGATAAATTATCGACATCGCGAAATTGGGCGGTTTGGCTACACGAATATCTTAACGATTTTAAAAACAAACAAGATGTTTTGCGTTATGTTTTAACATCTATTGCTCCCGAAACCAAAGATAGCGAATTTACTTGGAAAGATTTTCAAGAGCGTAATAATAACGAGCTTGTTGCTATTCTTGGAAACTTTATTAACAGAACAATTGTTTTAACAAACAAATATTATAACGGAATTGTTCCC
>JALSQC010000348.1 GCA_026985625.1 Bacteroidales bacterium
AAAACGAGAGTGGTACAGGCCTTTAGCCCCAATTATGCTCGAGAAAAACACCAAATATTTTACAAACAAAGAATCAATAAATATTTTAAGCAAATTTATGCTTTTAGATTTTAAAATAGATAAACAAAAACAAAAAGAAATTAAAGGAGTTGTCCATACAAACGGAACATCGCGAATACAAACTGTTTTTACAAAAAATCAAAATCCTTTTATGTTCGATTTATTATCTTATCTCGATAAACATCATAATATTAAAGCACTTATAAACACATCGTTTAACAAACAAGGCGAACCAATTATTCATACTATAGAAGACGCAAAAAAATCAGCAAAAAACATAAATCTAGATGCTCTAATAATAAACGGTAAATTAAAAGTTATTTAAACAGATAAATATATACTAAAATAAAAAAACAAATAACGCTTTGTATTAATACTAAATTTAAACTATTTTCGTTAAATAATTTTAAAAAAGTGTAAACATTACAAATTAATGAAAATAACATCACGACCAATAATAATATTTTTAGTATTTTTTATAAACTTTTACTCATATTCGCAAATAGCAGTAGGGCAGTGGCGCGACCATTTTTCTTATCGTCAGGCATTTCATTTAGCCGAAACAAGCGATAGAATATTTTGTTCCGGAAAAAAAGATTTATTTACAATAATGAAAGATGGTAAAGAACAAGAACGCCTTTCAAAAGTTACAGGATTATCCGATGTAGGAATTACCGCCATTAAAGGCGACAACATAAACGATATAGTTGTAATAGGATACGAAAATGCTAACATCGATATAATAACAAACAATAAAATAATTAATATATCAGATATCAAAAACAAACTTATTACAGGCGGAAAAACAATAAACGATATAGAAATTTATAATGGATTTGCATATTTATCGTGTAGCTTTGGTATAGTTGTTATAGACCTAAACAAATACGAAATAAAAGACACTTATTACATAGGTTTAAATGGAAATCACATACAAGTTTATCAAACAACAACCGATAGCACATATTTATATGCCGCAACCGAACAAGGCATATTTAAAGCAAAATTAAACTCAGCAAATTTAAGCGATTTCGAGAATTGGCACCGTATGGAATATATACCAAATTATAATAAAAAATTTAATTCGGTAGTTTATTTTAACAAAAGTTTAATAGCAGTTTACGACGACAACAATTACAATGCCGATACAGTATATAAAATTATTGATACAACATATTCAATATTAGACTCTACCCTAAAACAAGTAACAGGAGCATCGTTCTCAAATAACAAATTATTTGTATATTCGGCATATTATCTAAAAGAATTTTTAGATACTACAGCATATCCGTTATACGGATATTATAATAACGAATCGTACCCGTCAGATGCAATTTACGAAAATCACCGTATATGGATTGCCGATACAAAAAACGGATTAATAGTATATGCGGGATACTTTATTCATGTAGAAATAAACGGACCATATAGCGACAAAATAGCAAGCCTCGATGCAAAAAACGGAACCGTTTGGGGAGCAAGCGGAGGAACCGATTTATCACTTACAAACTTATGGAACAAAGCAATGATTTATTCGTTTCAAAATCAAGAATGGAATAATTTTACCGACGATAATTACCCACAATTAACCGATAAATACGATTTTATCGACGTGG
>JALSQC010000349.1 GCA_026985625.1 Bacteroidales bacterium
AAGTGTAAATAAAATTCCAATGACAGTAAATGTTTTAATAGGAAAAAAACATTTTTTGGAGATGGGTGGTGGCGGAGTTTATTCAAATACAACCTATAATAGTTTTGTTCCTGCTGCCGATTTTGGCTATCGTTATCAAAATCCAAAAGGAGGTATTGTTGTTAGAGTATTGATTACTGCAACATACGAGGGCGAATATTATCCAAACGGCAGAGAAAAATTTCATACAATAGAACCTTATGCAGGAGTAAGCTTAGGTTATAATTTCTAAAATTTAATACTTAATATAAATTATGCATACTGTTATTAATTTGCTAAAATCGGCAAGTATAAAATATTATAATAAAAATTATATAAGCGAAAAAGTTGAAAAAACTTGGATATCAAAAACATTTAGCGAGGTTGATTTAGAATCGGACTATTTTGCAATATCACTAATAAACAAAGGCTTTGTTAAAGACGATAAAATAGCAATACTTGCAGAGGGAAGAATAAATTGGATTGTTGGAGAATTCGGGATATTAAAAAACCGTTGTATATCGGTTCCTTTATCGATAAAACTTTTGCCGGAGGAAATTCTTTTTAGATTAATACACTCCGATTCTAAAGCAATAATTACATCAAAAAATAATATAGAAAAAGTTTTAAAAATATCAGATAAGTTTATTAAAAATTTTAAAATATTTTATATCGATAAACTAGATAAAGAACTTGTTACATTAATAGAAAAATATAAATTTAATAAAGACAATTTTTTTATTTTTGACGATTTAATAAATTACGGAAAACAAAATTTTGAGAGTCAAAAAACAAATCTCGAAAAAATAAAATCGGAAATTAACGAAAACGATATTGTAAATATATCATACACATCGGGAACAACAGGTAATCCAAAAGGAATAATGTTATCACATCTTAATTACTTTTCAAATAGTTTAGATGCAGATTTGCATTTTGAGCTTCCCGAATTTTACAAAACACTTTTAATATTACCATTAGACCATTCGTTTGCCCATACCGTAGGAATTTACATATCGTTACTTAAAGGTATTAACATATCGTTTGTCGATTCTCGAGGAGGAGGATTAAATACATTAAAAAATATACCAATAAATTTAAAAGAAATAAACCCCGATTTTTTGCTTACAGTGCCTGCTCTTACAGGAAATTTTATGAATAAAATTAAAGCCGGTATTAAAGAAAAAGGAAACATAATTAACAAAATATTTAATTTGGGAATAAAATCGGCAATTAAAATCAATAAAAACGGATATAACAAGTCAAAAAATATTTTTAGTAATTTAATAAATTATTTTCCTTACTTATTGGCAAAAAAATTAATTTTTAAAAAAGTTAAAACAATTTTTGGAAGTAATATTAAATTTTTTGTCGGAGGTGGAGCTTTACTCGATATTAATCAACAAAACTTTTATTATTCTATAGGAGTTCCTGTTTTTCAAGGATATGGGTTAACCGAGTCGTCGCCAATAATATCGGCAAATACAATTAAAAACCATAAACTTGGGTCGTCGGGTAAAATTATACCTAACATAGAGTGTTTTATTTTTGACGATAACAACAAACCTCTTGGTAAAGGCAAAAAAGGTCAGATTGTAATAAAAGGAAATAATGTTATGCACGGATATTATAAAAACCCAAAAGCAACCAACGAGGTTTTAAAAAACGATATGCTTTTTACAGGAGATTTAGGATATATAGATAATGATAATTTTTTATATGTTGTAGGTCGCGAAAAAGCACTGTTAATATCCGATGATGGCGAAAAATATTCGCCCGAGGAGATAGAAGAAACAATTGTAAATACGTCAGAAATTATTCAACAATTAATGTTATATAACGATCATAAAAATAAAACAACCTGCTTGATAACACTAAATAATACAAATATAAAAAATATAATATCCGATAAAAAAATAAAAACACCCGAGCAATTACTCGATATTATAGCAAATGATTTGTTTAAAATTAAAAAATCAGAAAATACATTTCCAACAAAATGGTTACCCTCCACTTTTGCTATTATTCCCGAACCATTTTCAGAAGAAAATAAAATGATTAATTCTACGATGAAAATGGTGCGTTATAAAATAACCAAGACGTATATGGATACAATTAATTATATGTATTCAAAAGAAGGTAAAAATTATAAAAACAAAAAAAATATCGATGCTCTAAAAAATATATATTTTAGCATCTAATTTATTATACTTCTGTTATGTGTCTTTGTTCTATATGAGTATAAAATCAAATATATATAAACTATATGTAATAAAATCGGCAAAATGGTTTATGCTTGTAATGCCTGTTATTGTTCTTTTTTATAAAGATAACGGATTAAAAATGTTTGAT
This sequence comes from Bacteroidales bacterium, assembly GCA_026985625.1. Taxonomy (GTDB): domain Bacteria; phylum Bacteroidota; class Bacteroidia; order Bacteroidales; family JAFGXI01; genus JALSQC01. The sequence continues at coordinate 2,371 of JALSQC010000349.1, forward strand.
GTATTTCTTTTGCAAGGAATTTACTCTTTGGCAATAGTTTTTTTAGAAATACCATCGGGGTATGCTGCCGATAAATGGGGACGAAAAAATACAATGATTATAGGCAGTTTTTTAGGAACACTTGGTTTTGTAATTTATTCGTTATCGTATGGTTTTGCAGGATTTTTAATTGCCGAGATAGTTCTTGGTGTTGGTCAAAGCTTTATTTCGGGGTCGGACTCGGCTCTGTTATACGACTCGTTAAAACACCAAAAAAAACAAAACGATTATATGAAACTCGAGGGAAGAGTTGTGTCGGTTGGAAACTTTGCCGAAACAATTGCTGCAATTGTTGGCGGATTGTTAGCTTCTATAAGTTTGAGGACACCTTTTTATGCACAAATTATTGTAGCTTTTATGGCAATTCCCGCATCGTTATTACTTGTAGAACCGCAACGAAAAAAAATATCAGAAAATAAAAACATTAAAAATATTTTATCAATAGTAAAAAAATCTTTGTTAACCGATTATAAGTTAAAATGGACAATATTTATGTCGTCGATTATAGGTGTATCAACACTTACTATGGCTTGGTTTGTTCAACCTTTTTTAAAAGAATTAAAATTTGATGTTTTTAAAATAAGTTTTATTTGGGCTATATTAAATTTAACTGTTGGATTTGTAACATTATTTGCATATAAAATAGAACTCTTATTAAAACAAAAAAGAACTTTACTTTTAATAGTATTTGGTATTTTGTCGGGTTATTTGTTTACAGCATATTTTTATACAAAAATATCTATAATATTTTTAGTTATATTTTATATGATTAGAGGAATAGCAACACCTGTTTTAAAAGATTATATTAATAAAATAACCGACTCCGATATAAGGGCAACGGTTTTGTCGGTAAGAAATTTTGTTATAAGAATTGGTTTTGCTATAGTAGGTCCTGCTCTTGGCTGGTTTAGCGATGTTTATACTCTAAAATTTAGTTTGTATATTTCAGGTTTAATATTTTTTATATTAAGTTTTATTAGTTTGATTTTTTTCTTAAAAAGTTCAAGGATTTAAATTTATTTACCTCTAAATTTTTATTAATTTTTTTACTGTTAAATATATTTTATATGTTTGTGTATCAAAATAAAAAATGAGCAAAAAAGTAAAACTATACAATGCATTTATTCCCCTGATATTTCTTATATTATTATTATCTCTTAATGTATATTTTTTTGGTGATGATACACTATCGGGAGCAAATCAAATAGCATTGTTGTTATCGGCGGCAGTTGCGGCGGTAATAGCCTATTTTAACGGATATAATTGGACTAAAATAAAAGCCGGAATAATAAAAAATATAGGAGCAGCAATGCCTGCAATGTTAATATTGTTATTAATAGGTTCTTTAGCAGGAACTTGGATGATATCGGGAGTTGTTCCAACAATGATTTATTATGGTTTACAGATTTTGCATCCAAAGATTTTTTTATTTGCAACGGTTGTTATTAGCTCGTTAGTTTCGTTGGCAACAGGTAGCTCGTGGTCAACTGTTGCAACTATAGGAGTTGCTTTATTAGGCATAGGATTAGCTTTGGGGTTTAGTCCCGGATTGATAGCCGGAGCAATTATATCGGGAGCTTATTTTGGCGATAAAATTTCGCCTTTATCCGATACAACAAATTTAGCTCCGGCAATGGCAGGAACCGATTTGTTTACTCATATAAGATATATGATGATTACTACAATTCCGTCGTTAGTAATAACTTTAGTAATATTTTTAATTATAGGATTTAATGTAGATTTACCGTCTTATAAATCTAATATAGATAATGTGCAAAATATTTTATTACATAATTTTAATATATCGCCATTACTTTTTATAGTACCTGCTGTTTTAATTTTTATTATAGTAAAAAAAGTTCCTCCTTTACCGTCGCTATTGGCAGGCACATTGTTGGGAGCTATTTTTGCAATAATATTTCAACCGCACATTATTGAGCAAATATCAGGTGTGTCGGATAATTTTTTTAAAGCATCGTACATTGCAAGTTTAAAGTCGATGTTTGGTAGTGTTGTTGTTATTACAAATAACGATACTGTAAATAATTTATTAAAAACAGGAGGAATGGCCGGTATGTTAAATACTATTTGGTTAATAATATCGGCTATGGTTTTTGGTGGCGTTATGGATGCTTCGGGAATGTTGCGTGCAATTACAAATTTTATAATATCAAAAGGTAAATCGGCAATATCGTTAGTTTCTACTACAGTTGGAACTTGTATATTTTTTAATGTAACAGCATCAGATCAATATATTTCGATTGTTGTTCCGGGACGTATGTTTAAAGATGTTTATAAAGAAAAAGGATTTGCTCCGGAATTATTAAGCCGGACGCTTGAAGATTCGGGAACCGTAACATCGGTATTAATTCCGTGGAATACTTGCGGAGCAACACAAGCTAAAGTTTTGGGGGTTCCAACGTTAACTTATTTACCTTTTGCTTTTTTTAATATAATTAGTCCTATAATGTCAATTATTATAGCATCTATTGGTTTTAAAATACGAAGAATATCAAAAAAATAATTTTTTTGTTATAAAATTAAGTCTTCAATAATCATTGTAAAAATTTCGGTCATTGATATGCCGTAAACTTTAGCTTGTTTTGGTATTATACTCTCGGCACTCATTCCGGGAACGGTATTTATTTCTATAAAATTAGGAGTCTCGTCGTTAATCATATAATCTATACGCACAATGCCTTTGCAATTAAGAGTATCGTATATTTTTGATGTTAGTTTTTTTGTTGCTTCTTCGGCTTTTTTTGATATTCGAGCAGGTGTAATTTCTTTTGCTTTGCCTTTTTTATATTTAGCCTCGTAATCAAAAAATTCGTTTTCTGATACAATTTCGGTTATAGGAAATATAATTTCTTTATTTTTTGTTTTAATAATTCCACACGAGACTTCGGTGCCATTTAAAAAGCTTTCTATAATAATTTCGTTGTCTTCGTTAAATGCTTTTTTTATTGCCGGGCTTAAATCGTCTTTTGTTTTTACTTTGGAAACACCGAAACTTGAGCCTCCTGAGTTTGGTTTTACAAAACAAGGCAAACCTAATTTTGATATTATTTTATTGGTATTTATTTTGTCGTTTTTGCGAATTAATACCGAGTTTGCAGATTTTATTCCTGCATAATCAAGGTATGCTTTGCAGGCATATTTATTAAAAGTTAAAGCCGATATTAATGAGTCTGATGTTGAGTAGGGGATACGTAAAATTTCGAAATACGATTGTAGTTTTCCGTCTTCGCCGGGGGTTCCGTGTATGGCTATTAGAGCAAAGTCAAATTTTATTTTTGTATTATCCCAAGAGAAACTAAAGTCGTCTTTATTAATAATAGTATCGCAGTATTTATCGCTGGTTATAATCCATTCGTTTTTTTTTACATAAATAGTAAATGTGTTATATTTTGTTTTATCTAAGATTAATCTTATTTGTTCGGCACTTTTTAATGATATTACCGATTCTGACGAGTCTCCTCCTGCTAATATTGCAATGTTTTTTTTCATTTGTTTATAATTTTGTGCTTATAAAGCGTAATTTTTTATATAAAAAATTAACTTACAAATTAACATTATAATTATTTTATAATTTGTTGTAGAAAAAATGTTTTTAACAAAAAAATTAACAAATTTGCTTATACTTTTATGTTTTTAATAACTTTAAATAGTAATTCTTTTTTGCTAAATGGTTTTGTTAATATATCATTACAGCCTGCATTAATTGCATTTTCTTTATCTTCTTGAAAAGCAAGTGCTGTTTGTGCAATAATTGGTATATCGGGGTTAATATTACGTATAATTTTAGTAGCTTCAAAGCCGTCCATTATGGGCATTTGCAAGTCCATTAAAATAGCATCTATATTTGTTGAGTTTTTAAATATTTCTACGGCTTCTTTGCCATTATTGGCTTCTAAAATATTAAACTTATATTCTTCTAGAATGTTGCGAATATAAATTTTATTGTTTACATTATCTTCGACTAAAAGTATTGTAAATCGCATATTGTTATATTCATTATCGTTGTATTTTGTTGTATTGTTTTTTTTATTATCTTTTTCTTTGTTTTTATTTGCAATAGGAAAAGCTACAAAAAATGTGGAACCTTTTTTTAAAGTCGATTCTAACCAAATACGTCCATTCATTAGTTTTGTAAGTTCTGTTGCTATTGTTAATCCTAAGCCGCTACCTTCGTATTCTCTTGATAGTTTCTCGTCTGCTTGACGAAAACGTTCAAAAATAATTTTTTGTTTGTTTTTAGGAATCCCAATACCTGTATCTTTTACAGTAAAAATAAATTCGTTATTTTTTGTATAATAATTTAATATAATACTGCCTTTGTTGGTGTATTTTATGGCATTATTTATTAAATTTGTTGCAATTTGTGTAAATCGTATTTTATCTACTTTTATAAAAGTATCTTTAATTTTATCGGTAGAATTTGTGATTAATTCTATATTTTTTTTATTAAAATGATAAAATTGATTTTTTGCAACCGGTATAATTGAGGCAATTAAATCTTTGGTTTCAATATATTCGTTATTAATCTTAATTTGTTTTCCTTTAATGGTAGTAAAATCTATTATATCATTTATTAATTTTAATAAATGATGTCCTCCTTCGTTAATATATTGGGCATATTTTTTTTGTTCTAATTCAAGATTTTCATCTTCTTTTAGAATATCGGAAAAACCAATAATGGAATTTAGAGGTGTTCGTAACTCGTGACTAATATTGGCTAAGAATATATCTTTTTGTCGGTCTGCTTCTTCGGCTTTATTTTTTGCATCTAATAGTTTTTTTTCGTATTTTTTGTCTTTAGATATATCTTCGGCAATGGCAAGAACTCCTGTAATATTATTTTTATTATTTATTATCGGATTAAGATATAATCGGTAATATAGTGTCTTGCCCCATTTTGATTTATAATTATTTTCGAATTTTATTTTGTTTCCTGTATCTAAACATTTTTTAAATTGTGCCGATACTCCTTTATCTTTAAGTGGGGGAAATGTTAATACATTAATTTTCATGGTTTCTTCTTTGCTTGGAGAACCTAAAAAATCGAGCATCATTTGGTTTGTAGTTAAAATATTGCCTTGTTTGTCTATTGTTAGTATTGCCAGCGGTGCA
>JALSQC010000350.1 GCA_026985625.1 Bacteroidales bacterium
ATCCATTCAAAATTTAAAAGGTCTAACAAAAATGGTTTTTTTAGTTTTTTTTCGAACTCATTATTTTTGCAATATTCTATAAATTCTTTAGGCATTCTCCATATTTCGTGATATTTTGCATTATGATTCTCGAAAAAATCTCTTACCAAAAAATTCCAATCGTTTTCACTTATAATGTTTTTAGTTATTGGAAATGCTGTTTCTATAGCACTTTCAAAATTATTATATATTAATTCACGGTATTTTAAAAAACCTTTATAATTTGTATTTTTTATATTAATATTTTTACCTGTTTTTATAAATAACCCTATTTCGTTATGTATATCTTTTAAATCAGCCATTATTATAATTTTTTAGTTCCAATTATTTAAACAAATTTTTCTTAGCGAGTTTATTTCTAATTGCAGACCGGGGATATCATCAAAATTAAAATCACGTTCTAATAATATTGGAATATTTTTGATTTTTGATGTTGTAAAATCAAATAGTTTGTAAACATCGTTAATTATTGCTTCGCCATGGGTATCTATTATTAAATCGTTTGATATTTTTTTATGTCCTGCCATGTGTATATATTTTACTTTATCCAAAGGCATATTATTTATAAAGTTATAAGGATCGTAATTATGGTTAAAAGAGTTAACATAAACATTATTAACGTCTAATAATAATTTGCATTGCGATTGCTTTATTATTTCGTTAATAAATTCTATCTCCGATATTTCGGGTTCAAAACTTGTATAATAAGATATATTTTCTATTACCAATTCTTGTTTTAGAATATCTTGAACTTTTAAAATTCGTTGCGATACGTGTTTTATACTTTCTTTGTTAAACGGGATAGGTAATAAATCGTATAAATGAGCGTTTTGTGTTTTAGCAAAAGACAGGTGTTCCGAATAAATCTTTATATCAAATTCGGTAATAAAATCTTTAATTTTTTTTACAAAACCAACATCTAAATCATCGATACTGCCTATAGATAAAGATAATCCATGAGCTACAATATCATATTTGTCTCTAATTTTATTTAACACTTGTTTCCATTTTCCCCCTAAATTAATCCAGTTTTCGGGAGCAATTTCAACAAAATCGGGTTTGATATTTTTATTGTGAAAAAACTCTTGATATATTTCTTTTTTAAATCCTAATCCTATATTGATATTGTTTTTCATTTTTGTTAATTTGATATTAAAATTATCATTCCGAAAAAAATTCGGAATGATAAAAAACGATTTTTATTTTTTTGCTCCACATTTTCCTTCGCCGCATTTAGCTTCGGTAGTTTTTGTTTTTTTTGTCGATGTTTTTGTCGACTTTGTTTTACTTCCGCATTTTCCTTCGCCGCATTTTCCTTCACCACATTTAGCCTCGTTAGTTTTTGTTTTTTTTGCCGATGTTTTTGTAGATTCTTTACTTCCGCATTTTCCTTCGCCACATTTATTTTCGACAAAATTTGTTACCGAACTTATTGGAGCATCAAGAATTGCTGTTCTTATTTGAGAACCGTTTCCTAATATTTCTGATTGTGTTTCTATGCTTGTTGCGTTTACGGCAAGAGCACTAATAAATAACCCTGCAAGGATTCCTGTTTTTTTAATTGAATTTTTCATTTTAATTATTTTTTATTTGTTATTTGTAATATTAGTCGTAAGTTTTTTTTATTCCT
>JALSQC010000351.1 GCA_026985625.1 Bacteroidales bacterium
TAATCAGATATTTGATTTAATAAATCAAGAACATTTACGTCAAAAGAACGGTATAGAATTAATTGCTTCTGAAAATTTTGTAAGCGAGCAAGTTATGCAAGCAATGGGTTCTGTATTAACAAATAAATATGCCGAGGGTTATCCCGGTAAACGATATTACGGAGGTTGTCAAATTGTAGATCAAACCGAACAAATAGCAATAGACAGATTAAAAAAACTTTTTGGAGCCGAGTATGCAAATGTTCAACCTCACTCGGGAGCACAAGCAAATGCTGCAGTATTTTTTGCAGTTTTAAAACCCGGAGATACTTTTATGGGTTTGGATTTAGCTCACGGAGGACATTTGTCGCACGGTTCACCGGTTAACCAATCGGGGATAAATTATAATGCAGTTCATTATCACGTTAACGAAGATGGTTTTATAGATTACGACGAGATGGAAAAAATTGCATTAGAGAATAAACCTAAAATGATAATTGCAGGAGCATCGGCTTATTCTCGCGATTGGGATTTTCCTCGTATGCGTGCCATAGCCGATAAGGTAGGAGCTATTCTTATGGCTGATATTGCTCACCCTGCAGGTTTAATAGCAAAAGGATTATTGTCTGATCCATTGCCATATTGTCATATAGTAACATCAACAACTCATAAAACATTAAGAGGTCCTCGTGGTGGAATTATAATGATGGGAAAAGATTTTGTTAATCCTTGGGGAATAAAAACACCAAAAGGAGCAGATAAAATGATGTCGCAAGTTCTTGATTTTGCAGTATTCCCGGGACAACAAGGAGGTCCTTTGGAGCATGTTATAGCTGCTAAAGCAGTAGCTTTTGGCGAGGCTTTGTCTGATGAGTTTAAGGATTATGCCGTTCAGATGCAAAAAAATGCAAAAGTAATGGCTGACGAATTTATTAAACGTGGTTACAAAGTAGTTTCGGGAGGAACCGATAATCATTCAATGCTTATAGATTTGCGTACTAAGTTTCCTGATATAACAGGTAAAAAAGTAGAAAATACACTTGTGCAGGCACATATTACAATAAATAAAAATATGGTGCCTTTTGATCATCGCTCTCCATTTTCTACATCGGGTTTGCGTGTGGGAACACCTGCAATTACTACACGAGGTATGAAAGAAAACGATATGATTAAAATTGTAGAATTTGTTGATAGAATTATTTCTGATATCGACAACGAAAAATTAATAGAAGAAGTAGGAAAAGAAGTAAATAAAATGATGGAACAATTTCCAATGTTTGCCTATTAAATAAATTATTTAAAATTTTAGTAAAAAAAACAGGCTGCCGAGTGTATAAACGTTAATATTGGTAGTCTGTTTTTTTACCCTTATAAAGTTCGTATTTTAACAATTTGCAATTTATTTGTCCGTTTAAAAGGTTTATTTTTTTTGATGGATGTAGTTCTATTTTTTTATATGTATCGGAGTCTTGTATAAATATCCAAGCATTAAAATTTGCAAAATCGTGTTTTAGTTTATCGCCTAAATCTTTATATAATTTATTTATATCGGTTATTTGTATTCTTTCGCCATAAGGTGGGTTAGTAACTATTATTCCTTGTGATAAATTATTATTAAAATCTTTAAAATCTTTATTAATAAGCTCTATATGCTTATCTAAATTTATACTGTTTATGTTTTGTTCCGAC
>JALSQC010000352.1 GCA_026985625.1 Bacteroidales bacterium
AACGTTTTTTATTCCGTCGATATCGTTTAAAACTTTTATAGGGTTTTCGAGAGTATTTTTTACTCCCACAACGGCTGCGTAATGAAAAACATAATCGAATTTATATGATAACATTACCTCGGCAAGGTTTTGTCTGTTATTTACGTCTAATTTTATAAAGATACCGTTATTGTTAAAGCTTGGTAATTTTTTTATATTTCCGGTTGATAGGTTATCTACTGCAACTACAAAATTATTTTTATTTTCGATTAATTTTTCAACAAGGGCACTTCCTATAAATCTGGCTCCTCCTGTAACTAATATTTTATTCATTTTCTTTATTTGTTATATTTTCCGATGTAACAGTTTTTTTTATTTGTAAATCGTCGAGTTCTATATCTTCTTCTTCGTCAAATATTGTTATTAATGGTTCTTTAAATGCTTTTGTTGTAATAAGTTTTTCTAAACTTAACAGTAATGCCGGTAGTAATATTAAATTAGAAAACATAGCAACAAGTAAAGTTATCGATACTAATAATCCTAAAGCAACAGTTCCCCCAAAGCTTGATGCGGTAAATATTCCAAATCCAAAAAATAAAACTATCGATGTATAAATCATACTGTAACCTGTTTCTCGTAATGCTGCAATTACCGATTTTTTTATATTCCAATTAAATATTTTTAATTCTTGACGATATTTTGCCAAAAAATGTATAGTATCATCAACCGATATACCAAAAGCAATACTAAATATTAAAATAGTAGATGGTTTTATTGGTATGCCAAAATAACCCATTATTCCTGCGGTTATTAAAAGTGGAAAAAAGTTTGGTAATAGCGATACTATAACCATTCTAAACGATCGAAATAATAGAGCCATAAACGATGCTATTAAAAATATTGCTATTGCCAGACTAATAAATAAATTGTTTATTAGGAATTTTGTTCCTTTAAAAAATATAACGCTTAGTCCGGTAATGGTTACATCGTATTTATTTTTTGGAAATATTGTATATACATCATTTTTTACCGAGTCGAGTAGAGTTTGCATATTATCGGTTCCTATATCTGCCATTTGCACTGATATTCTTGCTGTTTGACTTGTGCTATCGACAAATGCTTTTGCCAAATTATTTGTTTTATTTTTATTACTATGCGATGCGTAAGATAATATGTTGTTTTTTTCCATTTTATTAAGCATAGTATATTTCTTTGGATTTCCGTTATAGTATGCTTGTTTCGAAAATTTTATTACTTCTATTAACGATATTGGTCGTGCAAACTCGGGATATTTTATAAGTTTTTTTTGTAGTTTATCTATTTTTTTTAGATTTTTTAGTTGCAAAACTCCTTTTCGCTTTTTTGTATTAACAGCTATCTCTAAAGGCATAATACCTTTAAAATTTTTTTCGAAAAAATGCAAGTCAACAAGTATAGGGTCTTTTTTAGGTAAATCGTCAACTAAGTATCCGGTGCTTCGCATGAGTGTTATTCCATATATTCCTAAAGCTAAAATAATGGCAGAAAGTATATAAAATATTTTTCGATGTTGAACTATTAAATCTATTATACGCTCTACTATTTTGCGAATAAATTTATTTTCGAGATGTTTTGTGTGTTTTGTTTCGGGAGGTTTTAAAAAGCTAAATATAATTGGTATTATCAATATTGCTAAAATAAATATTCC
>JALSQC010000353.1 GCA_026985625.1 Bacteroidales bacterium
CAAAAGGTAGATTTATTATAAATGTAATTATTGATAAATAAATTATTCGTAAAACTATTTCGTTCATTTTATATATCCTCCTCCTATTAATTTGTTATTAATATAAAAAACGGCAGGTTGTCCCGGAGCAACAGCCCATGCTTTATCTTGTAATTTAACTTGTATAAGGTTTGCGTTTATCATATTTAATTTTACATTTTTTTGAGGATTTATTCCTAATCCTCTTATTAAAACTGTAATATTATTTGATTTTATGTCGTTAAAATCAACAAAGTTAAAATTTTCGATAAAAAAAATATCTTTATAAAGATTTAAAGTTTCGTCAACAATTAAAGAATTGTTATCAATATTAATTTTTGATACTGCTAATTTTTTGTTAACAGTTAGTTTTAATCCTGATTTTTGACCTATTGTATAGTTTGCAATACCCGAATGTTGGCCTATAATATTTCCGTTTGTATCAAGAACATTTCCTTTTTCGAGACTTTTGTGCTTATTATTTAAGTGTTTTTTTATAAAATCTCTGTAGTTATTATTATTAAGAAAGCAAATACTCATACTTTCTTTTTGTTTTTTAAGGTTATTAAAGCCGTGCTTATCGGCTATTTTTTTAACTTCGCTTTTGTTATGTGTGCCTAGAGGACTTATTGTGCGTTTTAAGTATTCTTGATTTAGCCGCCATAAAAAATACGATTGGTCTTTTTTTTTGTCTATACCTTTGTATATATAATATTTGTTGTTTTGTTTTTTTATATTTATATAATGTCCTGTTGCAACATATTTTGCATTTATTTTGTCGGCAAAACTTATTAAATGTTTCCATTTAATTATGTCGTTGCAGATGGTGCAAGGATTTGGAGTTTTTGCCGATAAATAATTATCTACAAAGTTGTTGATTATATTTTGTTTAAATTCGGTTTTTAGGTCGATAAAATAATGTTCGATATTTAATTTTTTTGATAAATTGTATATTAAATCTTTGTTATTATTATTTTGCATTTCTAAACTAATGCCAATAACTTTATATCCTTGTTCTTTAAGTAATATGCCTGATACAAGGCTATCGATACCTCCGCTAAATCCTAAAACTACTGTATTATTTTTCAATATATTTTTAATTTTTATTTACTAATAATTTCGAATTCGGTTCGTCGGTTTATTGCTCTACCTTTTTTTGTTTTGTTTGATGCTTTTGGTTGCGTCTCGCCAAATCCTTTGTAGCCAACAATTCTATTTGAGTCTATACCCATAATTATTAGATAATCTCTAACTGCTTTTGCTCGTTTTTCAGATAAAATAAGGTTTGATTTTGCATCTCCAACATTATCGGTATGTCCGTATATTTTAATTTTAATATTTGGATTTTCGTTTAAAAAGTCTATAAAATTATCTAAAATAAATGTGCTGCTTTTATCAAATATAGCTGAGTTTGTAGCAAAATGTATATCGTTAATTTCTACTTTTTTACCTACCTCTATAGGTTTCATCTCTATATTAATTTTTATTGGAGTTTTTAGATTTATTTTTTTAGGTGTTAGTAGTTTAGATGTAAACGAGTAGTCTTTTTTCTTTACTGTAAGTAATAGTTTTTCGTCTTTTTCTTTATTAACTGCAACAGCCAATACGTATTTTCCTGTTTCTTTATCTACAATTCCTTGTGTAACTTCTTGAGTTTTATTGTTTTTAACTTCTACTTTTGCATCGGTAATTATTTTTCCTTTGTCGTCTTTTAATTGTCCTTTTAAAAATAAAACGTTTTTTGGTCTTACTTTTTCGTATAAATCAAACGAGTATATATCCCATCCACCATCGGTATTTAAGTTATTAGATGAGAAATATGCTTTTTTTCCGTCTAAACTAACAATAAATCCTAAATCGTCTTTTTCGGTATTTATAGGGTATCCTATATTTTTTGGTTTACTCCATTTTCCGTTTTTGTATCTTGAGTAATAAATGTCAAAACCTCCTAAACCGTATCCTCCGTTAGACGAAAAGTATAATGTGTGGCTGTCGGAGTGTATAAATGGCGATTTATCGTCTTTTGGTGTGTTTATTATATTTCCTATATTTTTTGCTTTTAGCCATTGTCCGTTTTTATTTTTTTTTGAGTAGTATATATCGATTCCTCCGTATCCGTTTGGTCGTGCCGATGCAAAATATAAAGTGTTTCCATCGGCTGATATGCTTGGTTGGCCTTCCCAAGTATTTTTTGCATTTATGTTTGGTCCCATATTTTGTGGTTTTGTCCACTGTCCGTTAACTTTTTTCGATACAAAAATATCGCAGTTTTTATATGGCTTGTTATTTATTTTAACAAATTGACATATTGTAAGATACATTGTTTTATTGTCTATTGTTACCGATATGGCACCTTGATTTCGTCCGTCGTTAAATGGTTTTGTCATTGCTTTTCCGGGATAAAAAACAGGGTTATTAGACATGATATTTTTTCGTTTGCTTGATGTAAATTCATCTACCCATTTTACCGATGCTTTTGTTTTGTCGCGTTTAGCGTAACGGTGTGTAAAAAAAGCATATTCGCCGTCGGGAGTAATCATAGGCAAAAATTCGTCTTCGTTGGTGCAGATTCCTTCGACACGTTTTGGATTAAATGCCACGGGGTGTGATTTTAGTTCGTTGTATGTGTCTATGTGTTTAATTATGTCGGCAGCAAGGTTTGCTAATTTTTTTTCTTTGCTTTTTTCGATATAAAGTGCGGCGTAATCTTTAGCTTGTTTAAAGTCTTTATTTATATTAAAATAGTAATACGATAAGTAAAAGTATGATGAGTAATCGTCGATTTTTGCACAATTATTAATTACTTTTTGGTAATATTTTACGGCTGATGTATAGTAGCGGTCGCGGTTATAAAGGTTTTTTGTTTCGTTTAGGGCTTTAAGTCTTTTGTATTCGGCTATTTGAAAATGTGCTGCTGCGTATTTTGGTTCTTCTTTTATTGCTTCTTTAAATAGTTTATATGCTTCGCGTCTATCGATTTTTGTGTTTCGCGATAGTGCTCGCATACCGTTTTCGTAAAGGCGAATTGCTCGTTTGTTTTTTACTTTATAACAGTCTCGTGATGAGTATGAATATGTGCTTATGCTCATAAAAATAATTAAACCGAAATAAAAAATATTCCGGTTTATAATTTTATTTAATATTTTATTTTTTAATAGGTTCACAAATTATTAACTTTCTTTTGCTTTTTTAACTAATAAATCGCCTTTTTGTTGTGCTTCGGTTTGTATTTTTTTTGCTTTTTGTTTTGCTGTTTTAACTGTTTGGTCGCCTTTTTTGTTTGCTTCGGTTTCTATTTTGTTTGCTTTTGCGTCGGCTTCTTTAATTAGTTTTTTTCCTGTTTCTTCGGCTGCTCGTTTTGATATTGGATTGTTTGCTTTGTTTTTTAGGTCGGCTGCTTTTTTTCTGGCTTCGTTACGTATTTTGTCGGCTGTTTTTTTACCTGTTGCTTTTATTTGTTTTGATGTTTTTTCGGCTGCAGCTATAATTTGTTTTGCTTTTGCATTGGCTTCTGCCATTAATTTTGCACGTTCTTCTTCGGCTTTTTTTATTGCTTGTTCTTTAGCTTTGTCTATTTGTTCGTTTATTTTTTCTTTTGCTTGTTCTTTTAAATCGTTAATAACGTTTGTTGCTTGATCTTTAAGATTTAATGATATTTTTGGGTTTGTTACTGTTCCGCCTATAAATGCTTTTATATTTATTTTATTGCCTGTTTTTATATTTGCTCCTTTAGAGTTTGCTTGTGATATTAAGTTGTCGATTACTTTGTTTGCTTGTCCTCCGAGTTCAGAGCGTGGCATATTTATATCCATTTTGTAATTTAGGCTTTGGTCGAGATTTTGCGAACCGCTTATGTTTGCTGTAAGTTTGTCGATTTTTATATCAAAAGGTTCAACGCTAATGTTTCCGTTTTCTATTTTAAATGCTATGTTTAAATCTTTAAGGTTTATTGTTTTAAATTTATTTGTTTTTAGTGCTTCGTTAAGTTTGTTAAATGTGGGGGAGTTTTCGATTTTAATTGTTTTTGTATGTAGTTTTCCGTTTCCGTTTGTTGTGTTTAGTATTGGTTCCATTTTGTTGTCGAGTTTTGAGTTGTATGCTAAATCGACTGAGAATTTTCCTTTACAAGATTCTGCAATTGGTGCTAATTTTTGTATTGTGTTAAATGTTTCGAAAGATTTTTTAATATCAAAATTTATAATATTAAAGTTAAAATCTACAAATGGTTTTGTTATGTCTTTGGTATTATAATCTCCGCTCATTTTCATGCTTCCGTCTAACATATTCATCGATAGGTTTGATAGTGATGCTATGCCGTCTTTAATAATTATTTCTCCTTTGGTATTGTTTATGTTAATGTTATCGTATATTAATTTTTTAAACGATGCGTTTAAATTAAAGTTTATATTTTTTGGTATTTCTATAACGCTTAGTTCTTCGTCGCTTGTTTCATTTGTTTCGTTTGTTTCGTTGCTTGTTGTTTGGTCATCGGTCATAAATTCGTTTAGGTTTATTAGGTTTGATGATATGTTAAATGTTCCTTTAAGTGTTTGGTTGTTAAAGTAGTATTGTAACATATTGTCTATTTTTCCATCGGCGTGTATATCGCTTTTTCCTGTTTTTGCATCAAATGTTTTTAGGTTTACAAATTGTGGCGAAAAGTTCATATCTGTTTTGTTTATTTGTATGCCTTGTGGAAAGTCTTTGTCGGTATATTTAAAATTGTTTAGAGTAAGTTCTCCGTTAAGGTCAAAGTTTTCGTATTTTTCGTTGTCTAGGTCTGACATTTTTCCTTTTATATTAAGGTTTATTGTCATTAATCCGTTTATTGTCATGCTGTCGAGAGGAACAATTTCTTTGAGTTTGTCTAAATCGATTTTTCCTTTAAAGTTTCCTGATATGTTTGCATCTGATATTGGTGTTGTTATTAGCATTTGCATGTCGAAAGGGTTTTGTGCCATCTCGATGTGGAATTTTTTAAGGTTTATTTTTGTATGGTCGTCTATTCCGTCAGGATTAGATATTTTAAGGTTTATGTTAATGTTTTTAGCATCTTTTGGTAAATCTGGGTATTTAAACATTGCATTTTTTACTAATAGTGTTAAATCAAATGAAGGAAGTCTGTAGTCGTTATATATTCCTTTTGCAAATCCGTTAAGCGATAGTTTGCCTGATGTTTTTATGTCTGAAAAATCGTTCATATAAATTGCAGGAATAAGCGATAACAGGTTTTTAAAGTTTGTTTGTTTTAGTTTGTATGTTATATCCATATCTATGTCGGTATCGTTTGGCATTGATATGTATCCGTCGAAACCTAATTCTAGTTCGTTTATTTTAAAAGTGTTTTCTTTAAATGTGTATTTTGAATTTTTAAGGTCGGCATCAATATCGGCATCGAATTTAATTAGAGCTTTTTTTAGATATTTTATTCCGTCGTAACTAAATGTTATTTGTTCTATTGATGTTTTTGTTTTAAGTTTGGAGAAATCTTCTGCAAGGTCGCCTGATAACGAGAAGTTTAAGTTTTTTATTGTTGTATTCATATTTTCTACTCGGTCGTCGTATTTTATTGTTGCGTTTTTTATGGTAAATTCTTTTAGTGCAAGTTTGTATGATGTTGAGCTTTCGGAAGTGGTATCTTCGGTTGTTGTATCGTTTTCTGATATGTATATATCCCAGTTTGCTGTGCTGTCGGCAAGAACTTTTGCTGATATTTTTGGGTTTATAAGTCTAATTGTTTTTATTTTTATATTATCGCCAAATATGCTCATTATGTCTATATTGGTTTCAAATGTTTTAATGTATGCAAGGGTGTCGTTTGCAAATGTGTCAATGCCTATGACTGATACGTTATTAATGTCGAATTTTAAATCGGGAAAACTTGAGAAAACAGATAAATCAAATTCTCCAAAATCGACTTTTGCATTTAGTGATGAGTTTATTTCGTCTTTTGCAAGTTTAATAATTTTGTCTTTAAATATAAATGGAATTGTGATTAATAGAATTAATAATATAAGAATGAGTGAAGCTAAGATTTTTAGAAATCGTTTAATTATTTTTTTCATATTAATTATAATTTATATAAGTTAATTTTTTTATAAAGTTATAAATAAATAATATAATCAAAAAATTTATAAATTATTTTTTATAAAAAATTAAAAACCTAATTTTTAGCATTGGGCAAAAAAAACAACTAAAGTAACTATTAATTAATAGTTACTTTAGTTGTTTTTAAATTTTAAAATATATGAAAAAATTAATCTTCGGTTTCAATCATTTTAAAAGGAACTTTTATAATAGATTGGTAGTCTTCGCCTGCTTCTAACATATCTTCGTCATCTTCTTCGTAAAACCAATTAATTATAATGTCATGTCCTGCTTTTGCAATAGCTTCTAATTTTTTAAGGACATCTAAAATACATTTAGAGGAACTTGTATTAAAATATTCGAGTTGAATGTTTACGGTAGTTTTTTCTTTAGGATTTTTACCGTATTCTTCTAACCAATCAACTACAGGTTTGTAAAATTCTATAGAATTTTCGGGAATAGAGCGTCCTTTAATTTCTATTGTTCCTGTTTCCGGGTTTAAGTTTACTGTTGGCGTTTTAGCTTGTCCTTCTATTGATAAAATTTCCATATTATAATATTTTTTGTTTAAAAAAGTGTTTAAATTTAAGTTAAATTTTTATTTTAAATGTATAAAATGTAAAATTTTTATTAACATTAATAAATTCGTAATCTATTTTAGAACCTGATTTTCTTGCAATGTCAATCATTCCGAGTCCTCCTCCTCCTTTATTCGAGAATTCTTCGTTGTTAAGAATCATCTTATAAAGGGATTTTAGTTCGTCCTTTGATAATGAGTTTATTTGGTCTAATCTTGATTTTAGTTTTGTAATAGTTTCGTTGTTAATAAAATTTCCGTGAATAAATTCAAATGTATCGTTATTTTTTTGGATAATAACAACTCCAAATTTTTCATTTTGGTCATTATTATCTAAAATATTGTTTAGTCCATGGTGATATATATTTTGTATTCCTTCGACAACCGAGTTGTATAATTTTTTACGTATTTTATTAGGAATATCAATATTTTCGAAATTATTTTCTAAATCGTCTAAAAGCTTTGTTATGATATCATTTGTTAAATTACCTTTGTAAAATAAGATAACATTACCTTTTTTATTATTATTTATCCAGTTGTCTAAACTAAAATTCATTACACAAATATAACAAAACTTTAATAAAAATATTATTTTTCTGTTAAATTTTTATACTCGTTTGCAGATAAAAGGTTATTAAATTCCGATTTGTCATTGATTTTAATTTTAATAATCCAACCGTCGCCATATGCATCTTTGTTTATAAGTTCGGGTTCGTCTTCTAATTTTTCGTTAAATTCTATAATTTCGCCACCAACAGGCATAAATAAATCGGAAACTGTTTTAACAGCTTCAATTGTGCCAAAACTTTCTTTTTGGTCTATATT
>JALSQC010000354.1 GCA_026985625.1 Bacteroidales bacterium
ATGGCGGGGAGGAGTGTTCGACGAACAAAAAGGAAACTTGCCGTCGAATATATCACCAAACGGATTGGGATTTTTTAGCGTTTGTGCAGTTATAAAAAAAACAGTAGAAGTAAAATAAATTTAAAAAATAAATAAGGGTATTTATTATTTATTGTGTATTAATGACGAAACAAAAAGTAAAACATTAAAAATAAAAAAAATATGAAAAAAGTAAATTTATTAATAGCATTAGCAATTATTTTTTCTGCAATCTTTGTTCAATCTTGTAAAAAAGACAAAGAACAATCACCCGATTCAACCGAAAGCATTTTGCCAAAATCGTTTAAGGTAGATGTGCCCGAGGCAATATCAAGTGCCAACTCTCAAAAATCAATGTTAGCAACAAACGGCGATACATTACAAGGAAACGATATCTATCAAAACTTAAGAACATTTATTAACGTTGGCGAAACAGCCTCAGATATTGTAAACTCAATAATGACAACCATATCGGTTTACAATATAAATCACGCAATGACACTATCGTATCAAAGCAACGAAGATGGCAGGGTTAAAAACTTAGATGTTGTTGAGAGTGCAAGCTTCGACGGGCAAAATTGGCAATATCAAATGACAATTGTCGATGCAAACTCGGCAACAAACAACGATGGAGGAGTGGCACTTCAGATATTTTGGAATGTAAATCCGGTTAAAGGAATAGCAATTATAAAACCATATAATTTAAACAGAACCGAAAGCATAAACTACCCCGATGCAATATATCGAATAGATTATAGCGAAGCAGGCGAACTTGGTTACGACAAACACATGATAGTTGAGATTACAGGAATACCGTTAGAAGACCCTTCGGTAGATCCTTACTCAATTAGCAAACTAAAGATGTTTGCAGGAAAAACAGGCGACATAGTAGATGTTTACGGAAATTCAGTTCACCCAAATGCAACATTTATAGATACTACCGAAAAAGGATTCGATTGGGCATTTGTAGCATCGGCAAATCAAAGTTTAGATATAGGAGTTGCCGAAGTAGGCTTACCCGACGACGATTTAAGCTCTACAGACAGAAACACATTATTAGTTACAAACTCTATAAAAAATGTTTTCACAAACCAGATAAACATAGCATATCCAAACATAGATACTTTAAGCATAAACAACTATTTGTATAATACCGAAGCCCCCGGATATTTCAACAGCAATGGCTTTGTTCAAGGCGGAACAGCCCCAAATACAGATTATACAACATTAGCAAACAATATTACAAATTTAACACCTTATAACCCCGTTGATATAAAAAATTTAACAATAAGCTTCAAATAATCCCATATATAGTTTAATGCAGAAAGAGCTGTCTTTGTAATTTTTTAAGGCAGCTTCTTTTTTTTGCTTGTAAACTAATTATTTATTATACATCTAAAAAAGTTACATTTATTAGTTGAATATAATAATAAAAATATATATATTTAAAAAAAACATGATGTTATAAAATGATAACATGTTGCTACTAAAAATAGCGATTAAAATTATTCTTTGTTTAATTAATTATAAAAAAGTTCTTTGATTTATTGAAAAAAAATTGTATTTTTGCAAACTCAAAAAAAGACGGTTTTTTTAGCCGTTTTTTATAAAATACTAATTAAAAGCACCTGTAATGTGCTG
>JALSQC010000355.1 GCA_026985625.1 Bacteroidales bacterium
AAGGCACAAAGTTAGCTTTAAAAAAATTATCGTCGTTAATAGAAATATATAAAATTGACGCTATTGCAATAGGAAACGGAACTGCAAGTCGAGAAACAGAAAATTTTGTTAAACGATTAAAATTAAACAGACAAATTCGTGTTTTTGTTGTTAGCGAAGACGGTGCATCTATTTACTCGGCATCGAAAATTGCACGCGAAGAGTTTCCTCAATACGATGTTACGGTTCGTGGAGCAGTATCTATTGCCCGCCGTTTGCAAGACCCTTTATCGGAGCTTGTAAAAATTGAGCCTAAATCGTTAGGAATAGGACAATATCAACACGATGTTGATAAGACAAAACTAAAAAACAGCTTAACTCAGGTTGTAGAAAGTTGTGTAAATAATGTTGGTGTAAATCTTAATACCGCAAGCAAACATTTGTTGGCATACGTATCGGGTATAGGCGAAAAATTAGCCGATGAAATTGTAAAATACCGAAAAGAAAATGGTTTTTTTAAAAATCGACAAGAATTGCTTAAAGTTCCTAAAATGGGAAAAAAATCTTTTGAGCAATCGGCAGGTTTTTTAAGAATAGAAAATGGCGATAATTTATTGGATAATACTGCTGTTCACCCCGAAAGTTATAATATTGTAAGCAATATTGCAAAAAAATTAAATCTGAATATATCCGATTTAATTAATAACAATGCTGTTTTAGATAAAATTAATTTAAACGATTTTAAAACCAACGAGTTTGGCGAATTTACCATAAAAGATATAATAGAAGAGCTTAAAAAACCGGGACGCGACCCTCGAAAAATAGTTAAAGTTTTTGAGTTTTCTAAAGATATTTATAAAATAACCGATTTAAAAAAAGATATGATTCTGCCGGGAATTATTAATAATATAACTAATTTTGGAGCTTTTGTAGATATTGGCATTAAAGAAAACGGATTAATACATATATCAAACATTACCGAAGAATTTATAACAAACCCCGCCGATGTTTTAACTCTACATCAACACGTAAAAGTAAAAATTATCGATATAGACATACAGCGTAAAAGAATACAATTATCAATGATTAATGTAAAACAAGACTAAAAAATAATGAAAAAACAAATAATATACGGACTTAGATCCATAATAGAAGCTATTAAAACAGGAAAAGAAATTGATAAAATTTTTATTCGCAACAATTTGCACGGAGAATTAATATCAGAACTATTCTCGTTAATTAAATCCGAAAACATTCCATATCAATATGTTCCATACGAAAAAATTAATCGTTTAGCCCCAAACAACAATCAAGGCGTAGTAGCTTTTATATCTATTATATCTTATACAAATATCGAAAATCTTATACCCATTTTATACGAACAAGGCAAAACACCTTTTTTATTAATTCTTGATGGAGTTTCTGATGTCAGAAACTTTGGTGCAATAGCCAGAACTGCCGAAGGAGCAGGTGTAAATGCAATAATTATTCCAACAAAAGGCAGTGCACAAATAAATGCCGACGCAATAAAAACCTCGGCAGGAGCACTACACAGAATACCCGTATGCCGAACAAACTCATTAAAAGAAACAAGTATTTTTTTACAACAATCAGGAATTAATATTGTCTCGGTTAGCGAAAAAGCCACAGATTTTTATTACAAAAAAAATTTAAAT
>JALSQC010000356.1 GCA_026985625.1 Bacteroidales bacterium
ATTTGCCGAACGGGCGACGCTTCGTCTTGTCTCTATGGCTCGTAATCTAGAGTAGCTTAAGTGTTGGTTGTATCCTGGAGTATCGCCCCACCAACCATCATTTGTAATTACAAAAATAAAATTAGCTCCTTTTTTTATGTAATTAGTAACAAATTCTCCATAAATGGATTCGTAACAAATAACAGGGGCTATTTTTGTTGAGTCATAAATATTTATAAAAACATTGCGTTCTTTTTGAGTTCCTAACGAACCAATAGAACCTCCCAAATCTAAAATAAAATCTTGAAACTTGTTAAAAATACTCGGAAAAGGTATCATTTCAACTCCAACTACTAATTTTGATTTGTGATAAATTTGTATATTTTTAGATGTATCAATTTGTATGGCTGTATTAAACGAGTCGTAATATTCGTTATCGCTATCGCTAAATTTTCGTGCTGTTGATGTTTTTACTCCTTTTGGGTAGGCTTTGCGAGAGTTAATGCCTACTATTAATTGGATATTTTTATGTTTATTTAAAAAACTACGTATTTGTTTTATCTGTAAATTATTTTCAAATTCGCTTTCCCATATTCCCGATGGTATTGCTGTTTCGGGACCAACAACATAATTGGTATTGTTTGTGGTAATTGAATCAGCGGTATGCAAAAATAAATCAACTTGTTGCTTAAACGATAAACCCGAGAATTTTTCATTATAAGGGTCAATATTTGGTTGCACTACAACAATATTTTTTGTTTTACCGGTTTCTTTATAAGTATAGTATCGTATTAAAGAGTAAGTAATAGGGATAATAATAAAAAATGTAAAAATTAAAATATTTGCTTTGTTTTTTTTTCTGTTTTTATAATCAATAATAATAGATATAATTAATATGTTAGATAGTAAAATCCAAAAAGTGCCACCTAAAGTACCTGTAAACTCATACCATTGAATGATTTTAACATCGTTGGCAAATCCATTCCCCAAATTAAGCCACGGCCAAGAAATTTGTCCGTTTAAATACATATATTCAAAACTTATCCAAAATAAAATAAAAGCAAAATTTCCTATATTTTTATTAGTTAGCCGTTTAATTATGTGAAATCCCCAAAATGTTAAATCCATAAAAAAAGTCGAAACCAATATTGCCATTATCATTCCAAAAAATGTAGCATTATAAATCCACCAAGTAGTAAGCGAGTTCCAAATAATAAAACTTATTGTAGAATAAAATAATATATTTATAGATTTGTTATTGCGTTTGTTATCCGAAAGATTTTGCTCAATTATTAATAACGGAACAAAAGCAAATAACAATAATAAATCAAGATTAATATTAAACCAAGCAAGACTTAGCAGTAATCCTGATATTATAGAATAAATAATTTTATTTTTTTTTGATAAATTATTCATATTTAGAAATGCTTGTTTTGTTTACAAGATAAACACCTATAATAATAACAAATGTAAATAAAATTTGTAATAATGATATACTTTCGCCATCGATAATTCCCCATATAATAGCAAATACAGGAATAATATAAGTTACCGACGATGCAAAAAGAGCAGTCGAATATTTTACTAAAATATTAAAAATTGTTACAGCTATAACCGAACTTAAAATAGCTAAAAGCGAAATAAAAAATAAATTTAAATAAGCATCGGGTTGT
>JALSQC010000357.1 GCA_026985625.1 Bacteroidales bacterium
AATGGGTGCAAATTATGCACAATACTTAAAAGCCGTTAAAGAAGCCGAAGCATATCCGGGACCATCTATTATAATTGCTTATGCTCCTTGTATTGCTCACGGAATTAAAGGCGGAATGAGTCAAACAATGACAAGCGAAAAAGAAGCTGTTCAATCGGGATACTGGACTCTATACAGATTTAATCCGGCTTTAGAGAAAGAAGGAAAAAATCCATTTGTTATAGATTCTAAAGAACCCGACTTTGATAAATTTATTGATTATATAAAAGGTCAAGTTCGTTTTTCTGCTTTGCAAAAAACAATTGGCGAAGAAAAAGCTAACGAGATTTATAAAGCTGCAGAGGAAAATGCTAAGTGGCGTTATAAACAATACCGATTACATCAAGCAATGGATTATTCTTCAATTTAAGATTAATAATTAATATATTAAAACGGGGAGGAGTTCTTTAATTTCTTCCCGTTTTTTATTAATAAAATATTATTTAATATCAATTATTTTAAATTCAGTTCTTCGGTTTTTAGCCCTGCCTTCTTTTGTATTATTATCGGCAATAGGTTTAGAAAAATCGTAACCCTTATATTTTAAACGATTTTTATTAATACCGTTTTTTATAAGATATTGATAAACAGTTTTTGCCCTGTTTGTTGATAGAATAAGATTGTCTGTTTTACTGCCTACATTGTCGGTATGTCCTGATATTTCTACGCTTATATTAGAATTTGTATTTAAAAAACTAAGTAATTTTTTTAACTCGGTAATAGATTCGGGTTTTAACTCGTAAGAGTTTGTTTCGTAAAAAATATTTTTAAGAACAATACTTGCATTTTTTTCTATTGGTTGTAAAGGAATATTCATCTCAAAATATTTTGTGTCGTCGCTAATATTTTTTAACGAGAAATTATCGGAATAAAATAAATAACCTTTTTTTGATACATTAAAAGCATAGTTTTTTTCGAGAGGCAAACAAACCAAATATTTACCATCGGTTTTGTTCGATTGCGATTTAATAACCAAGCTATCGTTTTCGATATTATAAATTTCGAAATCAGCTTTTAAACGCTTATTTGTATTTTTATCGTAAACATATCCTTTTACATAAGTAACAGGTTTTGGTCTTGCTTTTTTATATAAATTAAATTTATAAATATCTTTTGATTTACTACCGAATCTGTCAGACGAAAAAAGAGCAAGATTTCCTTTTGTATTAACAATAAGTCCTATTTCGTCTTTAAAAGTATTAATAGGATAACCAAGATTAACAGGCTTGCCCCAACTACCATCGGGTTTTCGTCGGCTCATAAAAATATCGGCACCTCCCATACCTATATGTCCGTCAGACGAAAAATAAAGAGTTTGATTATCGGGGTGTATAAACGGAGCAAACTCATTGCCTCCGGTATTTATACTATCGCCGAGATTAACAGGTTTTGTCCATGTTCCGTTATCTAAAAGACGGGTAACCCATAAATCTTTTTTACCTTTACCTCCACGTCTGTTACTCGAGAAATAAAGAGTTCTTCCATCGGCAGACATAGATGGGTTGCAATCCCATGAACCTCCATTTACAACATTTCCAAGATTCTTGGGTTTGGTCCATTGTTTGCCTATTTTGTGAGCAAAATAAATATCGCAACTTCCGTAATCTTCGGG
>JALSQC010000358.1 GCA_026985625.1 Bacteroidales bacterium
TTCTTAAAGGAATAAAAGGAGCATCGTTTATGTCCGATGATGTAAAAAATTATTTTTTAACAAACACATGGAACATATTATTATATAGCTTTTTAGGTTGGACAATATTATTACAAATACTGACATCTATTTTTAGACTTAATATACTAAAAGTTATAGTTTTAGCAGGAACATTTGCTCTTGCAATGGCATTTGCAGGCAACGACTTGGTAAATTTTATAGGAGTGCCACTTGCCGGATTCGAAAGTTACAAATCGTTTATTGCAAATCCCGGAGCCGACCCACACTCGTTTTTAATGAGCGGACTAACCGGAAAAGTCCATACCGATACATATATGCTTTTAATTGCAGGAACAATAATGGTATTAACCTTATGGTTCTCTAAAAAAGCACGATCAGTTATAAAAACATCTGTAGATTTAAGTCGTCAAGATGACGGAGACGAAAAATTTGGCTCTTTTATATTTGCAAGACTAATGGTTCGTTATAACTCGTCAATAGTTAAAGGCATAAAAAATATAACACCGCAACCTGTTAAAAAATTTATAGAAAAACAATTTACATTACCCGAAAAAGATAAAACAATAAGCCAAAAAGATGCTCCCGCATTTGATATGATTAGAGCATCGGTAAATCTTGTTATAGCAAGTATATTAATAGCAATAGGAACATCGCTAAAATTACCATTATCAACAACATACGTTACTTTTATGGTTGCTATGGGAACATCGCTTGCCGATAAAGCTTGGGGCAGAGAAAGTGCCGTTTACCGTATTACCGGAGTAATTGCCGTTATAGGTGGCTGGTTTTTTACCGCTCTTATTGCATTTATAATATCATTTTTAGTTGCTATGTTTATATATTATGCAGGACTTACAGGATTAGTAATACTTGTAATATTTATAGCTATATTAGTATTTAACACTTATAGAACTTTTAAAAAGAAAGAAAAAGAAAAAGAAGATGAAATAAACAAAATAGAAAATATCAAAGACGAAAATATTATTACAATATCAAAAAATAATGTTATCGAAAATTTATCAGAAATTAAAAATCTATATTCTAATATAATACAAAATTTAACAAACAAAGAACGCCGAAAAATTAAAATAGATATTAAAAATGTTAAAAATCTTAACGAAAGAGTTAAATATCTTAAAGATCATGTTTATAAAGTTATCGATAAATTAAAATCAGACCCTGTAGATACTAGTCATTATTACGTTCAAGTATTAGATTATTTACGCGAAACGGCACATTGCCTAACATATATGGCAAAACCCGCATACGAATATTTAGACAATAACCACCCTGACTTAATTGATGTGCAAAACGAAGAATTAAATCATATTAGAATAGAAATTATAAAATTCTATAACAGTTTAATAGATATAGTAGATAATTGCAGATACGAAGATGTTCAAAACTTAATTACAACAAAAGATAATTTAGTTGTCGAAATAGAAAAATATAGAAAAAATCAAATACGAAGAGTAAAAAAAGAAATAGTAGGAACCCGAAACTCTATGCTATTTTTAGGATTACTACACGAAACAAAAAATTTACTACTTCACTCTATAAACTTATTAAAATCACATCGCGATTTTATTATATATCGAAAAAATAAAGATTAAAACACAAAAAAATTCCC
>JALSQC010000359.1 GCA_026985625.1 Bacteroidales bacterium
TAATTTCTTGTATGTTTCCGTCCATTATCGATGGTAAATTATATAATGTAAGATTTATTCTGTGGTCGGTTACTCTGCCTTGAGGCCAGTTATATGTTCTAATTTTTGCCGAGCGGTCGCCTGTTGATACCATTGTTTTTCTTTTAGATGATATTTTATCGAGGTATTTTTGATATTCGAGATTATATAGTCTTGTTCGCAATTCTTTCATTGCTTTATCGAGATTTTTTATTTGAGATTTTTGGTCTTGGCATGTAACAACAATACCTGTGGGTTCGTGTGTTAGTCTAATTGCCGAGTATGTAGTGTTAACCGATTGCCCTCCGGGTCCTGACGAGCAATAAGTATCTTTTCTTATGTCCGATTCTTTTAAATCTACATCAAATTCGTCGGCTTCGGGCAAAACTGCAACCGATGCTGCTGATGTATGAACACGTCCTTGGGTTTCGGTTTGAGGAACGCGTTGAACGCGATGAACACCCGATTCGTATTTAAGTATTCCGTAAACACCATCGCCTTCTATGCTCATTACTATTTCTTTGTATCCGCCTACTGTTCCTTCGGATATATTTGTAATTGATACTTTCCATTTTTTTTGTTCGCAAAATTTTGTATACATTCGGTATAAATCGCCTGCAAAAATACTTGCTTCATCACCTCCTGTTCCTGCACGAATTTCCATAACTGCATTTTTGTCGTCTTCGGGGTCTTTTGGTATTAACAGTAGTTTTATTTTTTCGCGCATTGGCTCTATTTTTTGCGATAGCTCGTCTAATTCTAATTTAGCCATTTCGCGTAGTTCTTCGTCTTTTTCGGTTGATAGAATTTCTTTTGCAGAGTTAATGTTGCTTAATAAATTTTTGTATTCGTTGTATGATTCAATTACAGGTTCTAATGCTTTATATTCTTTATTAAGTTTAACGTATCGTTTCATATCCGATATTATCTCGGGTTCGGTAATAAGTTTTGCTATTTCGTCGAAATGTTGTTTAACTCCTTCGAGTTTTGTAAGTATTAAATCTTTTTCCATTTTTTAATTATAATTAAATTCTCCGTATTTTGATTTTATTGTTAATTTTTTTTCTGATGCTGTTTTACAAAATCCTATAATTTTTGCATCTACATTAAATTCTTTTGATATGTCAATAATTTCTTGAGCAAATTCTTTTGGTAAATATATCTCGAAACGGTGTCCCATGTTGAAAACTTTATACATTTCTTGCCAATCGGTATTCGATTCTTTTTGTATTAACTCAAAAAGAGGGGGAGTGTCAAACATATTATCTTTAATAATATGCAGGTTGTTAACAAAGTTTAATATTTTTGTTTGTGCTCCTCCCGAGCAATGTATCATTCCGTGTATATTTTTACGATATTTTTGTAGTATTTTTTTTATTATTGGAGCGTATGTTCTTGTTGGTGATAATATGAGTTTTCCAATATCTACCGGTAAATTTTTATATGTTTCGGTAAGTTTTCTACTTCCGGAGTATATTAAGTCTTCGGGAATGTTATTGTCATAGCTTTCGGGATATTTTTTTGCAAGATATTTATCAAAAACGTCGTGACGTGCCGATGTTAGACCGTTGCTTCCCATTCCTCCGTTATATTGGGTTTCGTAAGTTGCCTGTCCAAAAGATGACAATCCTACAATTACGTCGTTATTTTTTATTTTTTCGTTTGTAATTACATCGGAACGTTTCATTCGGCATGTTACTGTAGAGTCAACAATTATTGTCCTAACTAAGTCTCCAACATCTGCAGTTTCGCCTCCTGTTGAGTGAATATTTATGCCTAAGTTTCGTAATTTTTGCAAAAATTCTTCGGTTCCGTTTATTATTTCTGATATAACATTTCCGGGTATTAAATTTTTATTTCGTCCTATAGTTGACGATACTAAAATATTGTCGGTTGCTCCTACGCATAAAAGGTCGTCGATATTCATAACTATAGCATCTATTGCAATATTTTTCCATACCGATAAATCGTTTGTTTCTTTCCAATAGATATATGCAAGCGATGATTTTGTTCCTGCTCCGTCGGCATGCATTATATTACAAAATTCTTTATCGTTAGCTAAAATATCGGGTGTAATTTTGCAAAAAGCATTTTTATATAATCCTTTATCGATATTTTTTATTGCATTATGGACATCTTCTTTAGATGCTGAAACTCCACGTTTTGAATATCTGTTTTTTGTATGCATTTGTTTTTAATATAAAAAAACGTTCCGATAACGGAACGTTTAATTTTTTATGGTTTAATAAATTTAATTATTATCTGTTGATGTAGAATCTGCCGGTGTATCGGTTTTTGGTTTTGGGACATAGTTGGTTGATAATACTTTGAATTCTGTTCTACGGTTAATTTGGTTTGCAACTTCTTGTTCCTCTACAGTAGCAAGCGATTTAATAAATTTTTCGTTAAGCACTTGTCCTTCGGGTAAGAAATGATAACGGGCAGCTTGTTTTTTAGTAACTTTTTTTGGCATCGATTCGCCATAGCCTTTGGCTACTAATCTGTCGGCAGCAATGCCTTTTGATATCAAATAATCGACAACAGATTGTGCTCTTTTTTGTGATAGTTCCATATTGTCTTGGTCGCCTCCTCTAAAATCGGTATGCGAGCGTAATTCAATTGTAATGTTTGGATTTTCGTTAAGTGTTTCTACTAATTTATCTAATGATACCATTGATTCCGGTCGTAAATCCCATTTTGCCAAGTCGTAAAGTATATTTGGCAGTTCAATAGGTTTTTCTATTGGAGCCATATAAATATCAACTTTAAAATCTTTATCGGTTTCTATACCTTTGGTTGATGTGCTGCCTTTTCCGTTTAGGTATTTATCTACTTTGGTTTGTATTTGGTAATCGGTATTTGCTCCTAATTCAAATTTATAAGAACCATCTATCTCTGATATTGCTTCTTTTGTTTGTCCGTTACTGCCTTTAAGAGTAATTTTAACTCCTTTAAGAGGTTGTTCGGTTTTTTCGTCGTAAATAATACCTGAAACTGTAAATTTTAAAGGTGGTAGATAAAATTCGTAAATATCATCGCTTCCTTTTCCTCCTTTACGACTAGATGTAAGAAAGCCTCTTTCTTTTTTGCCTTCGTATATTATTCCGAAATCGTCGGCTGATGAGTTAATAGGGTATTTTAAATTTGAAACGGTATATTTTCCTGTTTTTTTGTCTTTATCGGCTCTAAAAATATCTAAGCCTCCCATTCCTATATGATAGTCTGATGAGAAAAATAAAACTCCATCTTGGCGTACGTATGGAAAAACTTCGTTTCCCGGGGTATTAACTTCCGGACCTAAATTTACGGGGTCGCCAAATGGTTTTGTTTTTTTTGCTCGTTTCATCATCCAAATATCTTTTCCGCCGTATCCGCCGGGCATATTAGATGCAAAATATAGAGTTAGCTCGTCGGGAGATATTGCAGGGTGAGCCACTGATATACTGTCGCCTGCACCTTTTATTTTTATTTCGATTGCATCGCCCCAGTTAACTCCTCGTTTTGGAGCCATAAATATTTTACAGCCCATAATTTTTTTCTTATCTACGGAACATCTTGTAAAATATAAAGTATTTCCTTTGGTGTTTAGCGACGATGCTCCTTCGTCATCTGGCGTATTTACTGTTTCGCCGCCTACGGGAGTTGGAACACTCCATTTTCCTTTTCGGTCTTTTGTTGTTTGCCATAAGTCTGTAAAACCGTGTCCTGTAACTTTATGTATGTTTTTTCCTTTTGAGCCCGGACGGTCTGATGAGAAGTATAGTATTTTAAAGTCTTTTTTTGCATATACAGGACAAAAATCGCTGTATTTTGAGTTAAAAAATGCCATATCTTCTACTTTGTATCTTGTAGGTTTTGATTTCCATTTTGCTGATAATTCGCATGATTGTACTCCAATTTTTCCACGAGGATCGTCAGGAACTAATTTTTGGTATTTTTTATATTGTATTACTGCATCGTCGAATTTATTATTCATTTTTAAAGCGTCGGCATAGTATAAAACAGCTAATGGGTCGGGATATTTAACCATAATTGTTTTTTTAAACCAAAGTTCTGCCGATTTAGATTCGTCTAATCCTCTATAACACAAAGCTGTATGATAAATAATTTTTGCTTTGTTTACTTTGTTTGTTTCTTTTGCATAAGCTGCACGGTATAGGTCTATTGCTTCGGCAAACTGACCGTATTTGAATGCTTCGTCAGCTTTTTTTTCTTCTTTTGTTTGTGCAAAAGCAGAATAATTAATTATTGTTGTTAATGTGATTAAAATAATTAGTTTTAAGATTCTCATGATAAATTTTGTTTATTTAATTCACTAGGTTGTAAAAGTAATATTTTTTTTAAAAAATAAAAAACTTATATTTTTTTTTATTAAAAATAGTAGTAATTATTGGTTTTTCGTTTGCTTAACATTACATTAAATCCTATTTTTATTGAAAATAACATATCGGTTCTTTTTTGTGTTTCGGCAGTTCTTAAATAAAAGTCGAAACTTCGTCGGTTTTTTGTAAATGCTTGAGAAAATTCTAATCCTGCAAAGAAGTTAAATATTTGAGAGTTGCTATAGTGTATGTATCCTAAAAATTCGTTTGCTCCAAATCCGTTTGTTAATTTGTCGTAACCTTTACGGTAATCGCCAATAACCTCGGGTATGTTGTTGCCGTCGTTTTCGATATAAATTTTGTGTTGTAAAAAATATGGACCAAGGTAAAATAATATTCCCGAGTGGGTGTTTGATTCAAATTTTAAAGGTATTATTTTCCCAATATTAACAGATGTGGCAAAACCTCTTTCGGATAAGTGTATTATGCCGTATTCTCCGTCTTTATTTATTATTTGTCCCGAGTTTGTTTTTATGTTATTAAAAATATTTGTTGCTTCTGATGTTAGTTGGTTTCCGAATTTATAATCCCAAAAACCGTAAAATAACCAATTTTTTTTTGTTTTATACATTGTGCCAATACCTATTGACGAGTTTATTCCAAAACGTTGCGATAAGTTGCCTCCGGGTAGTTGTAGCGAATATGCTGCATTTATTGTAAATAAATTTGTTGTGTCGTTTTTTGTTTG
>JALSQC010000360.1 GCA_026985625.1 Bacteroidales bacterium
TAAAAACGGATAATAAAAATATTTTACGTAGTAATATTATCATAAATATTATAATTTTTTAATTATTTTTCGTTATTATTTTTAACGGAACAATATTAATGTTTTTTTTACATATATTTTATAAACGTAAGTTTTTTTGAGAAATTATTTTTTAATATTAATATTTATATTTTTTAACATCATTGTTTTTTCTCAGAACAATATTGGTGTTTTAAGAAAAAGTATAACATTTATTGATGATACTTTAAAACTGGATTCTTTGAGTTTGGTGCCTAATACGGTTTTTTTATTTTCGGGTGCGGGAGATAAAATTAGTCCTGATAAATATTATATTAATTATTCAAAATCGTTAATTATAAACAAAGGATTACCGTTAAATACCGAATTTATTGTAAGTTATAGGACGTTTTCGATAAATTTTGATAAAAAATATTTTAATAAACCGTTATCATTGATAAATGATGATGCTATAAAGAAATCGTCAAAAAAAAATAAATATTATGATTTTTATAATTCGGATTACTATAGATTTAATAATAAAAGTAATTTGGATAAACGGGGTAGTATTTCTCGTGGTGTTAGTTTTGGAAATAATCAAGATGTTATTGTAAACTCTAATTTAAATTTGCAACTTTCGGGAAAATTAACCGACGATTTAAGTGTTTTGGCATCTATATCAGATAAAAATATACCAATTCAACCCGATGGTAATTCGCAACAAATTCAGGACTTTGATAAAGTTTTTATTTCGGTTTTTAACGATAAAACAAATATTAAAGTTGGCGATGTAAATTTAAATTATAATAAAAGTAACTTTTTAAAAATTAACAAAAAATTAAAAGGTATAATAGCATCTAATGTATTTGATATAAGTAAAAATAAATCTGATAAAAAAATAATTTTAAAATCAACGATAAGTGGTGCTGTTACAAAAGGAAAATATGCACGAAAAACTTTTTATGGGGTAGAGGGAAATCAGGGACCGTATAAATTGTCGGGAGCCGAAGGCGAAACAAATATAGTTATTATTGCAGGTAGCGAGAAAGTCTTTATCGATGGAAAATTAATTACTCGCGGGTTGGAGAACGATTATACTATGAATTATAATACGGGAGAAATTAGTTTTACACCAAATCAAATAATTACAAAAGATAAACGTATAAGCGTTGAGTTTGAATATACACAACAAGCTTATGCAAGATTCTTGCTTTTTAATAACAACGAGTTAAAAACTAAGAACGGAAATTATTGGATAAATTTGTATTCGGAGAATGATAGTAAAAGTCAAAGTATACAACAAACACTAACACAGTCTGATAAAAAAATGTTTGCTCAAATAGGAGATTCGCTTAATATGGCTTACAGATTAAATATTGACAGTATAGGATATACAAACGATTATGTTATGTATAAAAAAACAGATACTATTGTAAACGGAAAAGTTAAAGAAATATATGTTTATTCTACTAATAAAGACAGTGCTTTTTATCGTTTGGGATTTTCTAATGTTGGCAAAGGGAACGGTAATTATATTTTAATAAATTCAACAGCAAACGGAAGGGTTTTTAAATGGATTGCTCCGGTTAATAATTTAAAACAAGGCGAATACGAACCAATTGTGTTGCTTGTTGCTCCTAAAAAAAAGCAGGTTTTAAATATTGGAGCCGAAAATAAAATAACTAAAAATTTAAAATCAAAAATAGAATTTGTTGTTACAAATAACGATAAAAATACTTTTTCGACATTAGATAGAGCAGATAATACGGGTTATGCACTAAAAACAAAATTAATTAATAAATTTCCGTTAAAAAATAAGAATTTAGAATTATTTACAGGAATAGATTATCAACTTATAGATAAAAATTTTGATGCGGTTGAGCGTTTTCGTTCGGTAGAATTTAATAGAGATTGGAACTTGTCAGGGTTAAATTTAGATAATAACGAGCAGTTATTAACAGGTAATGTTATTTTAAACATAAATAAATCGGGCTTTGCAAAATATTCGTATCAATATATGAACAAAGGAAATTTATTTTTTGCCGATAAAAATAATTTAAATATTGATTTATCTAAAAGCGGATTTAATTTTAAGACTTTAGGTAGTTACTTAACATCTTATTACAATAAAAACAATACATCTTTTTTTAGAGATAAATCGGAATTTTCTAAAAACATTTATTCGTTTAAAGTAGGAACTCGTTACGAGATAGAACATAACAGTTGGAATATTGCCGATAGTTTATTGCTTAACTCTTATTATTTTAATCAATATGAGTTTTTTATATTGCCTGTTGATAGTGCAAAGTTTAAATTATTTGCAAATTATAAAAATAGAACCGATTTTTT
>JALSQC010000361.1 GCA_026985625.1 Bacteroidales bacterium
GTAATTTGGATCGCTTGGTGCTATAGAAAATTCTAATCTTCCGACAGATGATGGAATTTGTCCCGATGCTCCTGTTACAGATTGAAAAGATAAAGCATCGCCATTAGCCGACCAAAATCCTTTTTTCCCTATTGATGCAATTACAGAGCCGTCAGATCCAACGCTAATGCTTGTTACTTGTTTGTATGCATATACATTGTCAACTGCATTACTCCATGTTGTTCCTCCGTCGTTTGTTATCCATAAACCGAATTGTGTTCCTGCATAAATTCTGTTGGGATTTGTAGGGTCTGCTTTTAGTTTATTAACTGCTACCCAAGGAGAACTTGCATTAAATGTTGTGTCAATTGTTGATGTTAAATGTGTCCATGTTGTTCCTGCATCGGTTGATTTCCATATTCCTTGTCCTATGGCATCGCTTCCTCCTGTTCCCGAATAAGATATTGATTGCATTGTAATACCTTCGCCTGTTCCTATATAAATATCTCCGTTTGATGCTTGACAAATAGAAACTACTGCAAGACTTGATTGGTCGGGAAGCACATTTGTCCACGATTGTCCTCCGTTTGTAGATTTCCATATTCCTCCGGAAACACCTCCTGCATAAACAATAGCAGGATTATCTTTATCTAATAAGATAGCTCGTGTTCGTCCTCCAACGTTATCGGGACCTAATTCTTCCCAATCTAAGTTAATGGAGCTTGTAGATTTTAAGCTTTCGATATTTTTTAATTGATTTTGTGCATTTACAATATCGTTTATGTTAATTGAATGTGTATTTTGGTTTAAGCGTCTGTTATTTAACCAATTAATTGCACCGTCTATTCCTTCTTCGTCGGCAATTTTTGTTTTATTACGAGGTATATATTCTTTTTTATCTTTATTAAGATAAGAATTTACCAATATTCCTGTTAAAACTATAAAAGCTAACGACAAAAATAACTTATTGTTTTTCATAATTTTAATATAAATAATTAAAAATTTTTTTACTTTATGATATTAAACGCACAATATATAATTTTTTTTAAAATTAAAAAAGTTTTTATATATGTTTCTCTGCGTGATATGACGAACGTACTAACGAACCGCTTTCAACAAATTTAAAACCTTTTGTTACGGCTATATTTTTTAGTTTAAAAAATTCGTTTTCGTTATAAAATTTTTTTACCGGTAGATTGTTTTTTGTTGGTTGCAAATATTGTCCTATAGTAATTATTTTACAATTTACCGATAATAAATCGTCCATTGTTTTTAAGGTTTCGTCGTGTGTTTCGCCTAATCCTAACATAATTCCCGATTTTGTTGTAATTCCATTGTCGTTTAAATATTTTAATACTTTTAAACTTCGATTATATTTGGCTTGAACTCTAACTTGTTTTGATAGTCGTTCTACTGTTTCGAGGTTGTGCGAGACTATGTTTGGCTTGGCATTAATAATTTTGTTTAGCGATATTTTATTAAATTGAAAATCGGGAATTAAGGTTTCTATTGTTATATTTTTGTTTATTTCTTTAATTTTAGTAATTGTTTTTGCCCATATATCTGCTCCTCCATCGGGTAAATCGTCTCTATCGACCGATGTTATTACACAATGTCGTAGTTTCATTAATTTTATTGAGTTTGCTAGTTTTTCGGGTT
>JALSQC010000362.1 GCA_026985625.1 Bacteroidales bacterium
AGTTAAAATTAAAATAGAGCCGGGAACTCAGCCCGGAAAAATATTAAGACTTCGTGGAAAAGGTGTCCCCGATGTTAACGGTTACGGAAAAGGCGACTTGCTTGTTTATGTTAATGTATGGATACCAAAATCATTATCTCGCGAAGAAAAAAAGATTCTCGAAAAACTTAAAGATTCCGAAAATTTTAAACCTAAATACAGCAAAAAAGATAAAAATATTTTTAACCGAATGCGAGATTTATTTAATTAAACTATCTCGTCTTAAGTGGGCGAATTTAGTCTATTGCATTACTCTTAAAAATCAAAATACGAATTTGTAAGACTTGTTCTAAGTCCAAAAAAATAAAAGTTTGTAAGTTCTGTTGTTGTTTCCGATTTTAAAAATCTGTTATCGAACTCAAAAAACAAACGCATATTAGAACTCGGATTAACTAAATACGAAATTTGTAAAAATCTATGAGTAACATTTGTTTTATTTCCTCTGCAAACCGATAAATTATTATCGTAAGTAATATTATAATACGATTTAAAAATATCGCTACCGTAATTCTGAGAACCAATATCTGCCCCTTGATTAAAATTTATATATTTAAACTCCAAATTAAACGATTTAAAACTATAATCGGCTATAAAAATAAACTCTTTAAAATTAGCTCCTAACGGGTGAGCCAAAGCCTCGTTAAAATTTGTATAACTTTGATACACCAACGAGTGCGAGTAAGTATATGGACGAACTAAATTATATTCTGCCTGAAAATATAAATTTTGCAAACCAAACAAATCAAACAATTTTATTCCAGCCTGATAACCGTATTTTGTATTAAATTTATTTGTATCGGTTTTCGATTTTAAGTCGTCTAAAACAAATTGTCCGTATATTTGTATCCCTTTTGTTATTTTAAGTTTTAAATTTAATCCGTCGATAATATTTTTATTATTATTTAACGAGTATTTAAAAGTTCTAAAATAAATTACAGGATTAAAAAAATTAATATTAATATTATTATTTGATAACGAATCGGAACTGTTCCATAAAACATTTTCGAAAAAACCTACCTCCAAAAAATTACCGAAAACATAGCTTAAATAATTAATTGAACCATATTTTCGAGCAAAAGCCATTAATTTATTATCCTGTGGCAAAACAAATAATTGATAATCGCTTAAAATAGTAGAATATTGAAAATTGTTTTTTGAATACATCAATTTTATAAACGGATATGCAAAAGAATTATCCGATAGAAGCAAAGACCTGTATCCCTCGCCAATAAAATTTTTATCGTGTCCAAGCACTATATTAAAATCGTTAACAGGCCTCATCGATAAAATGCCTGTAGCATAAGCAAAGTCATTACCCCATACTTTAAAAGCCCTTGAACGTCCTTGTCCGGGAACAACCCTTGTTTTTTGTATTTTTTTTCGTATATAATCGGGATAAAATGTTTGATTCTCAAAAAATTGTGTTCTAAAAGACAATCTGTTGCCAATATCCCCCTTTATATTTATTCCTCGTGTATTAATACTTAAAATAGAATCGTTTATAATATTTTTACCCCGTGCAAGGTTAAAAAGAATATCTATACTCAAATGAAAATCGTTAGTATCTACCAATAGTAAATTCTCTGCAAATATT
>JALSQC010000363.1 GCA_026985625.1 Bacteroidales bacterium
ATAGCTGATTATGAACATTGTTTTTGCTACAAATAATAAAAATAAAATAAAAGAAATAACACCATTGTTAGATTCTAAAATAAAGATTTTAAGTTTAAAAGATATATCTTGTTTTGATAATATTCCCGAAACAGGTAATTCGCTTAAAGAAAATGCTTTTTTAAAAGCAAATTTTGTAAAGCAACATTATAATTACGATTGTTTTGCCGATGATACCGGGCTTTTTATTGATTATATTAACGGAGAGCCCGGAGTTTATTCTGCAAGATATGCGGGCGAGGATGGTAACTCGAAAAAAAATATTGAGAAAGTTTTACAAAAACTAAATGGTGTTGATAACCGCAAAGCTCATTTTACTACAGTTATTTCGTTAATATTAAACGATAAATATTTTTTTTTCGATGGTAGTGTTTACGGCAGAATAAGCTTAAAAATAAAAGGAGATAAAGGTTTTGGTTACGATCCTGTTTTTATTCCCGATGGTTATGATATTAGTTTTGCACAAATGCCTTTGTCGGAAAAAAATAAAATTTCGCATCGTGCCATTGCAATAAAGAAACTTATAAAATTTTTTAACTCCATTATTTAATACCAAAAGTATTTAGTTTATATTTTGTATATTTGTATAAAATTAAATTATTGTGGAAGAATATTCAAAACGGCAAAATAAAGTTTCTCGCTTATTGCAAAAAGAATTAGGCGAAATATTTAGAACCGAAAGCTTAAATCTTTTTTTGGGAGCAATGATATCGGTTACAATTGTAAGAGTTTCGGCAGATTTGGGTTTTGCAAAAGTTTATATAAGTATTTTTTCGCCAAAAACACCTGTAAACGAGATTTATAATTTAGTTAATCAAAACTCAAAAAAAATACGTTTTTTATTAGGTAATAAAATAAAAAATCAAATACGGATTATTCCCGAATTGGCTTTTTTTATAGACGACTCGCTTGATTATATAGAAAATATCGAAAATCTTTTAAAAAAATAAAAAGTTGAAATTCTCGTTTTTCATAGCCCTAAGATATTTTTTTTCTAAAAAATCAGCAAATGTTATAAATATTATATCAGGAATAACCGGTATAGGTGTTGCTGTAGGAACTATGGTTCTTATTGTTGTATTGTCGGTATTTAACGGGCTTGAGGATTTAATAATGGGTAGATTTAATTCTTTTGATGCCGAGCTTAGAATAGAACCGTCAAAAGGAAAAGTTTTTGCAGCCGACACGGTGTTTTACACAAATCTAAAAAAATGTAAACAAATAAAAATATCAAGCGAAACAATAGAAGAAACAGCTCTTGTAAAATATAACAAAGTTTATAATCCTTTTATAATTAAGGGTGTAGAAAATAATTTTAACGAACTTACAGGCATCGATTCTACGATTATATCGGGCAAGTTTAAACTATACGACAATAATTTTCCTTTAGCCGTTTTGGGATATACAGTAGCATCGCAACTATCGGTATCGTTAAATTCTATTTATCCTTTAAGGATTTATATGCCAAACCGGACAAAAAAAATATCGACAAATCCAAAGAATGCTTTTGTTGTTAAAAACATTTATCCAGTAGGTATTTTTGGAGTCGATCAAGATGTTGAC
>JALSQC010000364.1 GCA_026985625.1 Bacteroidales bacterium
TCTTAATTTGTAATCTTTAATTCAAAATTCAACATTCTTAATTAATTTATAATTCAAAATTTTTAATTTTAATATTATCTACTGATTTAAATCCACGAATAAAATCGTTAATATTGTTTTTGTTTTTTCCTGCAATTTGCAATTCCAGTAAGTTTATAAAGCCGTCTTTTACGGCTATTTTTATATATGAATAATCGTCGCTTAATACTTTGCCTATTTTGTAGTTATGTTTAATTACTTCTTTTTTTACTTTAAATATTTTTGTTCGTAATATTTTTCCGTTGTATGTTATAAACTCGGTCCATGCAGAAGGATAAGGACTTAGTCCGCGTATAAAATTATAAATGTATTCGGTTGTATTGTTCCATTGTATTTTGCAATCGTTTGTATGTATTTTTGGTGCTGTTTTTAAATTTTTTGTAATTAGTTTTTTTTGTTCTATTGGTTGTATTTTATTTTCGATAATATTTTTAATTGTATCGACAACCAAATCGGCACCTTTGGTCATTAATATATTATGCAAATCTTCGGCGTTATATGTTTCTTTTATTTCGATTTGTTTTTGCATAATAATTTTGCCTGTATCTATTTCTTTATCGAGAAAGAATGTTGTAATTCCGGTTTTTTTTTCGCCGTTTATTATTGCCCAATTTATTGGTGCTGCTCCACGGTAATTAGGCAAAAGCGATGCGTGCAGGTTAAATGTTCCTAATTTTGGTAGTGTCCATACTTTTTCGGGTAACATTCTAAATGCAACAACTATTTGCAGGTCGGGGTTTATTTTTTTTATCTGGTTTATAAATTCGGTTGATTTTAGATTTGTTGGTTGTAAAATTTTTAGATTGTTTGCAAGTGCAAATTTTTTTACGGCAGATTGTTTTATTTTTTTTCCTCTGCCTGCAGGTTTGTCGGGAGCTGTAATTACGGCAACTACATTATAGTTGTTTGCTATAATTTTTTTTAGGGATTCTACCGCAAAGTCGGGAGTTCCCATAAAAATAATTTTTATGTTTTTGTTCATATATTATTATTCGAATTCTAATAGAATTTCGTTTTTTTCGACAGAGGTGCCTTCTTTACAAATTATTTTTTTTATTGTTCCATCGGTTGGCGATTTTAGGTTGTTTTCCATTTTCATGGCTTCTAAAACAATTAAAATGTCGCCTGTTTTAACTTGTTGTCCGTTTTTTACTAATATTTTATAAACCATTCCGGGCATTGGAGCTTTTATGTTATTAACTTTTTGTTTTGTAAGGTTGCTCATTCCCAGTGATTTTAATAGTATATCTATATCGTCGTTTATATTTAAATCGTAAATATTTGAGTTTATTTTAATTTTGGCTTTTTTATTTTTGTAGTCAATATTTACAATTTCGGCGTTATACGATTTGTTGTTGTTTAGTATATGAAAAGTTTTTTTGTTGATATTTATTATATCAAACGAGAAATCTTTATCATTTATTTTACCTGTTTTTGTATTTGTTGTGTTTATATCAACAATATATTCTTTATCGTTAATTTTTATATTATACATATTGTAATATATTAATTGTTAGTTATTAATGTTCCTATTTTTTTGTTGCCAATAATTTTTTTAAGGTTACCAACGGTATCCATATCAAAAACTATAACCGGCATATTGTTTTCGATACACATTGTTGTTGCTGTAAGGTCCATAATTTTAAGTCCCATTTTATAAACTTTATCGAATGTAATTGTATCGAATTTTTTAGCATTTTTATTTTTTTCGGGGTCTGAGTCGTAAACTCCGTCAACGCGGGTTCCTTTAAGAAATACGTCGGCTTCTATTTCTATTGCTCTTAGTGCTGATGCTGTGTCTGTTGTAAAATACGGGTTACTTGTTCCTCCTGCAATAATTGTAACTTTTTTTTTGTTAAGTGCTTCTATTGCTTTTTGTTTTGAGTAATATTCGCCTATTGGTTCCATTCTTATAGATGTAAAAAGTTTATTTTTACAGTTTACGTTGTCGAGTGCCGAGCTTAATGCTAACCCGTTTATAATTGTAGCTAACATTCCCATTGAGTCGCCTTTTACTCTATCGAAACCTTTTGCGGCTCCGCTTAATCCTCTAAAAATGTTTCCTCCTCCTATTACTATTCCTATTTCTACTCCGAGTTCTGCAATTTCTTTTATTTGTTTTGCGTAGTCGTTAAGTTTATTGTTATCTATTCCGTATTTGTTTTTACCCATTAACGATTCGCCGCTAAGTTTTAGTAAAATTCGTTTGTATTTTGTCATTTTTAATTAATATTTATTTCTAATTTTACGGGACAATGGTCTGAATGATATACATTGTTTAAAATGTCTGCCGAAATTAGTTTGTTTTCTAAATTTTTGCTAACCATGTGGTAGTCTATACGCCAGCCTAAGTTTTTTTCGCGAGCGTTTTGTCTGTAGCTCCACCACGAGTATTTTTCGGGTTGGTTGTTAAAGTATCTGAATGTATCTATAAATCCGCTTTTTAAAAAGTTTGTCATCCACTCTCGTTCTTCGGGTAAGAATCCTGATGTGTTTTTGTGTCTTTCGGGGTGGTTTATGTCGATTGGTTTGTGGCAGATGTTATAGTCTCCGCTTAGTATTATGTTTTTGTGTTTTATTTTGTTTACGTAGTTTTGAATTTCGTAAAGATATTCCATTTTGTAGTCTTGGCGTATTGTTCCGGTTGTGCCTGATGGAAAATATGAGCTTATTATTGTAAAGTTATCGAAATCGAGGCGTAGGAATCGTCCTTCGATATCGAATTTGTTGTTATCGAGTCCGTATATAATGTTATTTGGTTTTATTTTTGATAATATTGCTACTGAACTGTATCCTTTTTTTTGTGCTGAGAACCAATAATTATTGTATCCGAGGTAATCGAAAATATTTGTATCTATTTGGTTTTTGTGTGCTTTTGTTTCTTGTATGCATACAACATCGGGGTTTTCTGTTTGTAACCAGTTTATAAATCCTTTTTTTATGGCGGCTCTTATTCCGTTTACGTTGTATGATATAATATTCATTAAAATATATT
This sequence comes from Bacteroidales bacterium, assembly GCA_026985625.1. Classification (GTDB taxonomy): domain Bacteria; phylum Bacteroidota; class Bacteroidia; order Bacteroidales; family JAFGXI01; genus JALSQC01. The sequence goes on from JALSQC010000364.1 coordinate 3,035, forward strand.
TTGCATAAAATTAATAATATGTTTTATATTTTTTTAATAAATATTTATTTTTTTACTTTTTGTTTTAGCAGTGCTAAATTAATTACTTCGGAGATATCATCTACATAGTTGAATTTTAGTCCTTTAATATATTTTTCGTTAATTTCGAGTATGTCTTTTTTGTTGTCTTTTGATATTATAATTTCTTTTATGTTTGCTCGTTTTGCTGCTAATATTTTTTCTTTTATTCCGCCTACCGGTATTACTTTTCCTCGTAGTGTAATTTCGCCTGTCATTGCAATATTGCGTTTTACTTTACGTTTTGTTATTGCACTTAGTAATGATGTTATTAGTGTTATACCTGCCGATGGTCCGTCTTTTGGTGTTGCTCCTTCGGGAAAGTGTATGTGTATGTCGTTTTTATCGAAAAAGCTTGGTTTTATGTTATAATCTTCGGCATGTGCTTTTATCCATTGTAGTGCAATAATGGCTGATTCTTTCATAACATCGCCAAGGTTTCCTGTAAGTGTTAATTTTCCTTTTCCTTTGTTTATGCTTGTTTCTACAAATAGTATAACTCCTCCTACCGATGTCCAAGCTAATCCTGTAACAACTCCGGCGTAGTTGTTTCCTTCGTAAATGTCTTTTTTGTATTTTGGGTATCCTAAAATATTTAGAATGTCGTCGTTGTTAAGTTTTTTGTTATATTTTTTGTTAAATGCAATATTTTTGGCAATGTTTCGGGTTATTTTTGCTATTGTTTTATCTAAGTTTCTAACTCCAGATTCTTTTGTGTATGATGTTATTATGTTTTCGATAATTTTATTTGATAGTTTTAGATCGGTTTTTTTTATTCCGTGGTTTTTTATTTGTTTTGGAATAAGGTGTCTTTTAGCTATTTCTATTTTTTCTTCGACAACGTATCCGTTAACTTCTATCATTTCCATACGGTCGCGTAGGGCGGGGGATATTGTTGTTGTGTTGTTTGCTGTTGCTATAAATAATACTTTTGACAGGTCGTAGTCTAAGTCTAAGAAATTATCGTGGAATGTTGAGTTTTGTTCGGGGTCTAATACTTCTAATAGTGCTGATGATGGGTCTCCTCTAAAATCTTGTCCTATTTTGTCTATTTCGTCGAGTATAAAAACCGGGTTTGATGAGCCGGCTTTTTTTATGTTTTGTATTATTCTTCCGGGCATTGCTCCTATGTATGTTTTTCGGTGTCCTCTAATTTCGGATTCGTCGTGTAATCCTCCAAGCGACATTCTGACATATTTTCGGTTTAGTGCTTTTGCAATTGATTTTCCGAGCGATGTTTTTCCTACTCCGGGAGGTCCGTATAGGCAAAGTATTGGTGATTTAAGGTCTCCTTTTAATTTAATTACGGCAAGGTGTTCGAGTATTCGTTCTTTTACGTTTTCGAGTCCGAAATGGTCTTTGTCTAATGTTTTTTTTGCGTATTCGAGGTCTAAGTTATCTTTTGTGTATTCGTTCCAAGGCAGGCTGACTATTGTTTCGAGATAGTTTATTTGTACCGAGTATTCGGGTGATGCGGGGTTTAATCGTCGTAGTTTTTCTACTTCGTCGTTAAAATTTTTTGCTATTTTTTTATTCCATTTCTTTTTTTTGCCTTTGTTTTTTAGTTCTTCGATTTCGTGTTCTAATGGGTTTCCTCCGAGTTCTTCTTGTATTGTTTTTAATTGTTGGTTTAGAATAAATTCTCGTTGTTGTTTGTCTAAATCGGTTTTAACTTTTAGTTGTATGTCTTGTTTGAGTTCTAATTTTTGTATTTCGAGTGATAATATTTCTAATAGTTTTGTTCCTCGTTTGTATATGTTATTAATTTCTAATAGTTTTTGTTTTTCGGTTATGTCTATATCGGTATTTGAGCATATAAAGTTTACGAGAAATTTATTGTTTTCGATGTTTTTTATTGCAAATGTTGCTTCGGTAGGAATGTTTACCGATAGTTTTATAATTTTTAATGATACGTCTTTTAGTGATTTTGCAAGTGCGTCGAATTTTAAATCTTTTTCGTCGGGATATGTATCGGTTATTGCTGTTATTTTTGCTTTAAAGTATGGTTTGTTTTGTATCCATTCGTCGATTTTAAATTTTTGTCGTCCTTGTATGATAACTGTTGTTGTGTTATCGGGCATTTCGAGTATTTTTATAACTTTTGCAAATGTTCCTATTTTGTTTAGGTCTTTATACTCGGGGTTTTCGATGTTTGGGTCGATTTGCGATATGCAACCGAAGAAGTTATTGTTTTCGTGAACTTCTTTAATTAGTTTTAATGATTTTTGTCGGCCAACAGTTATTGGTAAGATTATGCCCGGAAAAAGAACTGTGTTTCGAAGTGATAGTATTGGGATTTCTTTGTTGTTGTTTATTTCGTCGTCGTTTAAATCGCCCTCGAAGTTTCCTGATATTGGTAATATACTTGCATCTTTATTTCCTATTTCGTCAAGAAATTGTTTTAAAAAGTTATCTTTCATAGTTTTGTTTTATGTTTTATTTTACATACGACAATATGTCTTAAAGCTAAAGTTTTATTTGTGTTTTGGGTTTATGGCAATAGGTGTGCCAATATTTTAATTTTTGCGATATTTTTTTGTTATTTCGAAAACTTTTGATAAAATATCTTGTTCGGTTTTGTTAAATTCGAGGTTTCGACGTTTAAAAACTTTATCGGCTACATCAAATGCTTTGTTTGTTTTGTATGTTACGAATCCTTTGGCTCCTCCCCAAGAAAAAGATGGTATAAAGTTTCGAGGAAAGTCGGTGCCAAATATATTTGCGTTAACTCCAACTACTGTTCCTGTGTTAAACATTGTATTTATTCCTGTTTTTGAATGGTCGCCCATTATTAGTCCGCAAAATTGTAGTTTTGTGTTTTCGAATTTTTCGGTGTTATACGACCATAGTTTTACTTGTGCATAGTTATTTTTTAGGTTTGAGTTGTTTGTGTCGGCTCCTATGTTGCACCATTCGCCAATTACCGAGTTCCCTATAAAGCCGTCATGGGCTTTGTTTGTGTATCCGAATATTACTACGTTATTTAGTTCGCCTCCTACTTTTGAGTGTGGGCCTATTGTTGTTGGTCCGTATATTTTTGCTGACATTTTTACAGTTGAGTGTTCGCATATTGCAAATGGTCCGCGAATAACTGAGTTTTCCATAATCTCGGCATTTTTGCCTATGTATATTGGTCCTGTTTCGGTATTTAATGTTACAAATTTTATTTTTGCTCCTTTTTCTATAAAAATATTGTTTCCTATTATGTTTACTGTTTTATCGAGTTGTTGCGATTTTCGGCGTTTTGTTATTAGATTAAAGTCTGTTTTAATATTTGTGTCGTTGTTTTTAAATATATCCCAGGTGTTGGTTATTTGTGTAATATTGTTTTTGTATTGTATTACTTTGTAATCGCCGTTTTTTTTGTTAAAAAAGTCTATTGTTTGTTTTTTGTTTAATCTTATCGCAATAAATGTATCGTTGTGTATTATTATTTGGTTGTTTTGCAGTTTTTTTATTTCTGATATAATTTCTTTATCGGGTAAAACCGATGAGTTTATTATTGTGTTGTCGGTGTTTATAATTAAATTGTATTTTTTTTGCAGGTATTCTTGTGTTTTGTATGATGTTTTTGTTTTAAGGTATTTGTCCCATTTTTGTTTTATTGTTAATATACCTGCTCTTATCTCGGATATGGGTCGAGTGTATGTGAGTGGTAATAGGTTTGTTATTAACTTGCTTTCGTCAAAAAGTATATAGTTCATAGTTTTTAATTTTTAATTTTTAATTTTTAATTCTCAATTTTTAATTTTTAATTCTTAATCTTTAATTCTCAATTCTCAATTCTCAATTTTTAATTCTTAATGATAGTTTTATTTTCCTATACAGAAATTTTTAAAAATATTGCCAAGTATATCGTCGTTTGTTATTTCGCCTGTTATTTCGCCTATATGGTAGATTGCGTTTCTAATATCTAGAGCAATTAAATCGCTTGATATATTGTTTTTTAGGTTTTGTTTTGTTTGTATTATTGCTTTTTGTATTTTTTTTAATGATTCGATGTGTCGAGTATTTGTAATAACTATGTCGTTTGGATTTTGTAGTTTGTTTTTTGCAAATTTTACTAATTGTGTTTTAATTTTATTTATGCTTTTATTTTGTTTTGCCGATATGAATATTATTGATTGGTTTGTATTTTTAAATTGTTCGATTGTTTTTTTGTTTGTTAAATCTATTTTGTTTGCAATAATTAGTTTTGGTTGATTTTTGTTAA
>JALSQC010000365.1 GCA_026985625.1 Bacteroidales bacterium
TTTTAAAAACTTTATAAAAATATAAAATCCCAATTAAAAATTATAATCTTTGAAATCCTTTTTAAATTCATTGGGCAAAAATTTTAACCCCACCTTAATATTAAAATAACTTAACTCCTCGAACAACCCTTTTTCGTCGTATATTTTTATATTTTTTGGCAAAAATGTTTTTTTATCAATAATAAAAACAGCTTTTTTTGAATAATCGTTTGGTAAAATTAAAATTTTATCCTTATCAACCTTGCCATACGATTTTAAATTATTTATTTCTAATATTTTATAATCGTTAATATTAAATTTTTTTGCTATTGAACAAACTGTCTCGTTTTGTTTTACTTTATATTTAAAAAATTTATAACCCGCATTTTCGTATGTAATTTTATAACAATTGGTTTTGTTGTAATTAACATCTTCAATAAACGTTTTTTTTAAATTGTCAATATTGTTAAACGTTCTTTTTACAACAGAAATAATATAATCAAAATTTGCTTCCATTATAGAATGGTGTTGATTCTCGCGAAGTTCAGGCGAATTATAATCTAAATTTAACGAAGTCCACGGAAACCCACCCGGATTTACTAAAACTTTTGTATAAGATACATTTTTATTGTATAGTATTTCGACCCCTTTTTTTGGATAAAATTGCTTATAATAAATACTTTTTGGCGAACGCCTGTATTTTACAAAAGCTTTAGACTTGTGGATATTACCATTTATTTTTTGAGAGATAATAAAAGTAAAACTAATATTAGAATATTGTTTATTTTTTTCGACAATATCATTTATTATGCTTTTTATATTATAATTTTGAGACTGTAATATCAAAAACAAACCTACAAATATAAATTTTATCATAAATTATAAAATTTTATAAGCTAATATAATAAAAAATACTAACTTCGCAATCAATTTTTATACCTAAAATTTTATATAAATAATTTATTAAAGATGAAAAAGTTTAATTTAATTTTAATTTTAAGTTTTGTAATATTATTCTCGTGTAATAATAACAAAACTACAGATAATAACAACGTTAGATTATTATCAAAAAACGACTCTATAAGTTATAGTTTAGGAGTTGACATTGCAAGCAGTGTAAAACAATCGGGGTTAGATACCGTTAACACAAATGCTTTTGCCAAAGGGTTTAATAGTGTTTTAGACAGCTCGGAGTTACTTATCTCAAAAAACGAAGCACACATGTATGTTCAACGATTTTTTGGAGAACTACAACAAAAACAAAGAGAAAAACAACTTAAAAAGTTTGAAAAAAATATTAAAATAGGTGAAGATTTTTTAGCCGAAAATGCAAAAAACAAAGGAGTAATAACAACTTCGTCAGGTTTACAATATAAAATAATAAAAAAGGGAACAGGAAAAACCCCTACAATAAACAGCATGGTTACAGTTGATTACGAAGGCAGACTAATAAACGGAACCATTTTCGATAGTTCTTATAAAACAGGTAAACCTGTAAGTTTTCCTGTAAAAGGAGTTATTCCGGGTTGGACAGAGGTTTTACAATTAATGAAAGAAGGTAGTGTTTGGGAAGTATATATCCCTCAAGAATTAGCTTATGGAGCAAATTCTCCCGGAGGAGCAATAGAACCTTACTCAACATTAATTTTTAAAATAGAATTAAAAAAAGTAGAAAACCAAAAAAAATAAAAAATTATGCATTCACAAGATTACATTAATAGAGAAGATAAATTTGGGGCACATAATTATCACCCCTTGCCTGTAGTCTTAGAACGAGGCGAAGGAGCATTTGTATGGGACGTTGAGGGTAAACGTTATTTCGATTTCTTATCGGCATATTCGGCTGTAAATCAAGGACATTGTCACCCAAAAATTATAGAAGCTCTAACCGAACAAGCAAAAAAATTAACTCTTACATCTCGAGCCTTTTATAATAATGTTTTGGGCGAGTTCGAAGAATATATTACAAAATATTTTGGTTACGACAAAGTATTACCTATGAACTCAGGAGCCGAAGCCGACGAAACAGCACTTAAACTTTGTCGTCGTTGGGGATACGACGTAAAAAAAATACCCGAAAATAAAGCAAAAATAATTGTTTGCGAAAATAATTTTCACGGGCGAACAATTACTATAATATCAATGTCAACCGACCCCGATTCGTATAAAGGTTTTGGCCCGTATACTCCCGGATTTGTTGTTGTTCCGTATAACGATATAGATGCTCTTGAAAAAGAATTACAAGACCCTAATGTTGCAGGTTTCTTAGTAGAGCCTATTCAAGGCGAAGCAGGTGTTTATGTTCCCGAAGACGGATACTTAAAAAAAGCATACGAGCTTTGTAAAAAACATAATGTTCTGTTTATTGCCGACGAGGTGCAAACGGGAATAGCAAGAACAGGAAAACTACTTGCCGTTGACCACGAAAATGTGCGTCCTGATATTTTAATATTAGGAAAAGCTCTGTCGGGAGGTGTTTTACCGGTTTCGGCAGTTCTTGCCGACGATGATATTATGTTGGTAATAAAACCCGGAGAACATGGCTCTACATTTGGAGGAAATCCGTTATCTGCAAAAGTGGCAATAGCAGCATTAGAAGTTGTTAAAAACGAAAATCTTGCCGAAAAAGCCGATAAATTAGGAAATCTTTTTAGAGACGAGCTAAAAAAAATAAATTCCGATATGATAAAATTAGTTCGTGGTAAAGGTTTGCTAAACGCAGTTATAATAGAACCTAAAAACGGAAAAACAGCATGGGACGTGTGTTTGGCTCTTAAAGAAAACGGACTTATAGCAAAACCAACTCACGAACATATTATTCGTTTTGCTCCACCATTAGTAATATCAGAACAAGATTTAAAACAAGCAATAGAAATTATTAAAAAAACAATGAAAGAGTTTGAATAATAAAAAAATATAATAAACTTAAAGCTGTCTCTGTAAAAGGCAGCTTTTTTTATAAAATTTAAAAATGAAAATAAAAAATATTTGTGTTTTTTGCTCGTCAAGCGACGATATAGATGTTGATTTTTTTAAAACAGCAAACGAACTGGGTAAATTAATAGCTAAAAATAATATAAATATTATTCATGGAGCCGGCAAAATAGGTTTAATGGGAGAAATCGAAAAAGGAGCAAGAAATTACGACACAAAAGTTATAGGCATTATTCCACAAAAATTATATAAACGGGGAATATATTCCGAGACCTTAGATGATATTATAATTACAAAAGATATGAAAAAACGTAAAGAAATTATGCGTGAAAAATCCGATGCTTTTATTATTTTGCCGGGAGGATTTGGAACTCTTGAAGAAGCTATAGAAACAATAACCCTAAAACAATTAAAATATCACACAAAACCTATTGTCTTTTTAAATACCAAAAATTTTTATAGCGATTTGTTTAGCCAATTTAATAAATTTTATAACAATAAATTTACTAACCCAAAATTTAAAGATTTATATTTTATAGCCGAAACGCCATTACAAGCAATAGATTATATATTAAATTATAAATATAACGAAATTGTAGATAAGTGGTTATAAAGAGAGCTTTTAGAATTAAATAATTTCTTGTATATCAGATACTGTCCTAAAAAGTGTGTAAAGTAAGTTTTTGATATTTTTCTTATTTTACCCGATAAAAACTTACCCAATCTTTTTTTAACATAAATAAATTTTTATTAACTAACGATGCATCTAAAACATCGGTTGTGTCGGGTAAATTAATCTGCGTTTCTTTTAATAATATGTGATTATAATTATGAATCTTATTATTTTTATAATAACGAATAAAGCTACCGTTTACATCGAAACGTTTTAGTCCTTTTATCGGAATTGTTTTATAATACGAACCAAAATTATCGAAAACAAAAATTCCTGTTTCGGGAAAATTAAGATAAATATTATCGTTTTTTTCGATAATAAAATTCGGAGTCTGGTTTCCGTCTATTAAATCGGATAAATTAGTGCCTGTTTGTTCAATATTCATTCCTGTATTAAAACGTTGCAATTCCATATAAGTTGAGTTATAAACCCATATTCCGCCAAAGTTAGATGTGCAAGCAACGTCAATCATATCTATTCCTGCATTATCGAGATAAAACGGTTCTGTAATCTCGGCAAAACTATTATCTAAAATAATTACTTGGTTAAAATTTTTATATAATAGCAAAATTCTTAACGGGTTTGATACATCTACATAAGTTATGTTACCCAAAGCTCCGTTGCTGTATGATGTTATTTTTTGTCCTAAGTTATTGTATTTTATAATTTCTTGTTTTTTTATAACATAACAATTCCCCATTATATCGGTTAAAAATTTATCGGCTTTTATTGGTATATTTTTTACTGATTTATAGTCTTTATGTATGGTAATAATTAAAAAAAGAAATAATAAATATTTCATGTTTTTTGTTTTTAATTTATAAGAGTGTAAAGTTAAATTATTATTATTTATTGTGCAAATGAATAAAAAAAACGATATTTTATTTACAAAATAGTATCTTTATAATTTTAATTTATAATACGGTTTTAATTATTATGATACGGTTAATTGTTTTATTTTTAATTTTATTATCGAATGTTGCATGGTCGCAAGATACAAATATTGTTGTTATTTTACATACTAATGATACGCACGGAAGCATAAATAATTATTCTAAAGTTAAATTTATTTCCGACAGTATAAGGTCGTGTTACAAAGATGTGTTTTTTGTTTCGGCAGGTGATATTTTTAGTGGAAATCCTTACGTTGATAAATATTACGCAAAAGGGTTTCCTATTGTTTATTTAATGAATAATGTTGGTTATAATGTGTCGGAGTTGGGTAATCACGAGTTCGATTATGGTCAGCAAATTTTAGATAAAAGAATTAAACAAGCAAAATTTGATTTTTTATGTTCTAATATAAATACAAAAAATACTGTAATTACTCAACCTAAGCCATATAAAATTTTTACAACAAATAGTGGTTTAAATATTTTTATATTGGGAGTTTTACAAATAGGTAAAAATGGTTTGCCCGATACTCACCCCGAAAAAATTAAAAATATAGAATTTACAAAACCCGAAAAAGAAATTAAAAAATATAAGCAATATGCCAATACAAATAATTGTTTTATTTTACTATCGCATTTAGGTGTTAAATGGGACGAAAGGGTTGCAAAACATTTCACTTTTATTAATACAATAATTGGAGGACACTCGCATACTAAAATTAAGAACGGCGAATGGATAAAAAAAACGTTTATTACACAAACAGGTAGTAGGTTGCAAAATCTGGGTGTTTTAAAACTTGTTTTTGTTGATAAAAAATTAATATCGCAAACCGATAGTTTAATAAATTTAAATAATTATAAAAATTACGATAAAAGTTTAGCAACAAAAATAAAATCTTTCGAAAAAAATAAAGAATTTTTTAAGGTTGTAGGAAAAACCGATATTACACTAACAGCTCCTAACGAGCTTGGTTATTTAATGAGTCTAAGTCAAAAGCAAATTACAAATGCCGATTTTGCTTTTCAAAATACCGGAGGCATACGTTTAGACAGTATAAAAGCCGGAGATATTACAAAATTAGATATTTATAATTTAGATCCTTTTAATAACGAGATTTATATTTATAATTTATCGCTAAAACAAATAAAATCGTTTATACGGTATGCTTATGGTATTAGAAATAAAAATAATTTAATACCTGCAGGCTTAAAAATAAATTATATTATAAAAAATAATAAGTTAAAAGAAATTAATATAACAGATACTTTTGGAAATCCGTTAAGTAAATCAAAAAAATATAAAGTTGCAATAAACAGTTATATGGCCGGTTCGTATAAATTTAAAGGCAAAAAAAATTTTGTAAAGTCGGGAAAAACAACAAATCAAGCAATTTTTATTTTTTTAAAAAACACAAAAACAATAACAAAAGAAACCTTAAATTTTAAATCCTAATATTACAACATCGTCGGTTTGTTCGTTATTACCTTTCCAGTTATAAAATTCTTTTTCGATTAAATTTTGTTGTTTTTCCATGTTGTATTTGTTTATTTTAAGCAAAAATCTTTTTAGTTGTTTTTTTGTATATTTTTTATCGTTTTTGCCTCCAAATTGATCGGCAAATCCATCGGAAAACAAATATATTTTATCGTTTTGTTGTAGTTGTATTTCGTGGGTTTCGAAATCGATTTCGTTATAATAAAAACCTATTGGGTTACGAGTCGGTTTTATTTCTATTAATTGGTTATCTCTAATTATCCAAACAGGGTTATTGGCTCCGGCATAATTCATTATATTTGTTTTTGTATTTATTGCACAAAGAGCTATATCTAATCCGTTTTTATTGTTTGTTCCAAATGTTTTGAATGGGGCTTTTATTTTTTCTCGTAATAGATTTAAAGCTTGTCCGGGATTTTTTGTTTTTTTTGTTATTAAAATATCATGTAAATATGTAATGCCCAAAATTGTTAAAAAAGCTCCCGAAACACCATGTCCGGTGCAATCAGCTGCCGAGACAATTATATGGTCGTTAAATTTGTTTATATAATAAAAATCGCCTGAAACATTGTCTTTGGGTTTAAAAAATATAAACGAATCGGGTAATATTTCTTTTACTGTTTGGCAGCTTGGTATTAAAGAGTTTTGTATCGTTTCGGCATAGCGTATGTTAGCCATTATATTTTTATGTGCAAGCTCAATTTTTTCTTTACTTTTTATAATTTCTTGTTCGTGTTTTTTTCTTATACTAATATCTCTAATAACACCAACAGCATTCCATTTGCTTTTTATTTTTATTGCTGATATTGATATTTCAAGAGGTATAATGGAGCCATCTTTTTTTAGCCCGTCTACTTCGGTAGTTTTATTTATTAATTTACCTTTTCCGGTTTTTGTAAAATTTGAAAAAGCTTTATGGGCTTGTTCTTTGTATTTTTCTACCGGTAATATATTGTGTAAGTTTTTACCTAATATTTCGCTTTTGGTATATCCAAATATTTCTTTTGCTGCATTATTCCACAAGGCTATTTTTCCATTATTATTAATTAAAATAATAGCATCGTTTGCAGAATTTGTTATAGCTCTAAATTTTTGTTCGCTTTCGGCAAGTGCAATTTCATGCTTCTTTTGTTCGGTTATATCCGTAACAACTCCAATAATACCAATAACCTCTCCATTTTTATCTAAATACGGGACTTTTGTTGTTGATGATAAATATTTATTTCCTTTTGGACAAATATTTTCTCTTTCGTAATTAGTAATTGTTTTTTTGTCTTTTAAAATCTGTTTATCTAACTCTTCGTATTCTGATGGTAAATTATTTAAA
>JALSQC010000366.1 GCA_026985625.1 Bacteroidales bacterium
TTTTGTTTCTTCTTTTGGTCTTATATCGCATACGGCTACTAAATCGGCTTCGTCGTTTCTTAGTATCATTTCGGCGTGTCGTTTTCCTATATGTCCAAGACCAATAACTGCAAATTTTATTTTTTCGGCCATTATTATAGTTTTATTACTTTTTTGTTATTAATTAGTTTGTATTTTTCGTTACTCTCGGGGCATATTGCTATATTATTTTCATCAAAATTTAAACGATGTCCATATTCGCTCATCCAGCCTATTTGGCGTGCAGGATTTCCTACAACTAAAGCATAATCGGGAACTTCTTTTGTAACTACTGCTCCTGCTCCTATAAATGCAAACTGTCCAATATTATGTCCGCAAACTATTGTTGCATTTGCTCCTATAGACGCTCCTTTTTTTACAATTGTTTGTAAATATTCTGTTTTTCGATTCACTGCCGAACGTGGGTTTATTACGTTTGTAAATACCATTGATGGTCCTAAAAAAACATCGTCTTCGCAAATAACTCCTGTATAAATTGATACATTATTTTGAATTTTTACATTTTTTCCGAGAATAACTTCAGGCGACACTACTACATTTTGTCCTATATTACAATTTTCTCCTATGGTGCAACCCGACATTATATGTGTAAAATGCCATATTTTTGTTCCTTCTCCTATTTTACAATTATCGTCAATAACTGCTGTATCGTGTGCAAAATATTTTTTATTCATTATGTAAAAAATTTAATACGTTTGTTGTAATGTAATTTAATTGCTCGTTTGTTAACTCGGTGTGCATTGGTAACGAAAATACTATATTGCTTAATTTTTCGGTTACTTCAAAATTGTTATTTTTATATTTATAGTTATTATATGCTTTTTGTTTATGCAAAGGAACAGGATAATATATCATTGCAGGTATATTTTTAGATTTTAAAAAATCGATTAATTTATTACGGTCGGAATTTATTAATTTTAATGTATATTGGTGAAATATGTGTTTTGAAAAATCGGAACGTTTTGGTGTAATTATTTTTTTACAATCTTTAAATGCTTTATCATAAAAATCGGCAGCTTTTAGTCTTGCATCGTTATATTTGTCAAGATATTTTAGTTTTACGTTTAATATTGCTGCCTGTATGCTGTCTAACCGCGAGTTAACGCCTATCTTATCGTGATAATATCTTATTTTCATTCCATGATTTACTATAGAACGTAAATCGTCGGCTAATTTATCATTATTTGTAAAAATAGCTCCACCGTCGCCAAAGCAACCAAGGTTTTTTGACGGAAAAAACGATGTGCAACCAATGTCGCCTATTGTTCCAAGTTTTTTTGTTTCGCCATTGCTAAAATAATAATCGCTACCTATTGCTTGAGCTGTGTCTTCGATAATTTTAAGATTATGTTTTTTTGCTATTTTTAAAATAGCTTCCATATTTGATGCTTGACCAAATAAATGCACGGGAACTATTGCTTTTGTTTTGTGGGTTATGGCTTGTTCGAGTTTTTTGATATTAATTGTAAAATCGTCTTCGTTAACATCAACTAAAACAGGTGTTAAACCTAAAAGGGCTATAACCTCAACTGTAGCAACAAATGTAAAATCGCTTGT
>JALSQC010000367.1 GCA_026985625.1 Bacteroidales bacterium
CCCAGTGAACAACCACTACCCCAAACATTTACTTTATCTTTGCTTAAATTTAGTTCTTTAATTGCTGCAAGTGCAACAACTGCAAATGCTTCGTTAAGTTCGTAATAATCTATATCGTCTAATTTTAGATTTGCTTTTTGTAAAGCTTTTTTTACTGCTTTTGCGGGTGCAGTTGTAAACCATTCGGGTTCGTGTGCTGCATCGGCATAGCCAACTAGTTTTGCTATTGGTTTTAGTCCTAATTCTTTAACTTTTTCGCCACTCATTAATATTAAAGCTGATGCTCCGTCGTTAATTGTTGATGCATTAGCTGCTGTAACTGTTCCGTTTTTTTCGAAAACCGGTTTAAGCGATGGAATTTTTTCAAATTTTACGTTTGTATATTCTTCGTCTTTATCGATAATTATATCGCCTTTACGTGTGCTAATTGTTACAGGAACTATTTCGTCGTTAAAATTACCTTCGTCCCATGCTTTTGCTGCACGTTTATACGATTCTATAGCTAATTCGTCTTGTTCTTCGCGCGAAAAGCCTTTTTCTTTTGCACATAATTCTGCAGCATTTCCCATGTGGTAGTTGTTATAAACGTCCCATAATCCGTCTTTTACCATTCCATCAACTAATTTACTGTCGCCTAATTTTTGACCTTTACGAACTACTGTTACATAGTGTGGCACCATTGACATATTTTCCATACCTCCTGCAACAACTACATCGTTATCTCCTGCTTTTATTGTTTGTGCTCCTATAATTATAGATTTCATTGCCGATGCACAAACTTTATTAACTGTTGTACATGGAACTGTATTTGGAATACCTGCATAAAGAGCTGCTTGACGAGCCGGAGCTTGTCCGTTGTTTGCTTGTAAAACGTTACCCATATAAACTTCGTCGATAATTTCGGCTGATATACCTGCTTTTTCAATTGCTCCTTTAATGGCTATTGAACCTAATTTTGGTGCAGAAACTGTTGATAGTCCACCACCAAAGCTACCTATTGGTGTACGAACTGCTGACACAATATAAACTTCTTTCATTTTATTTATTTTTTTATTAATTATTATTTATTTGCGTTTGAAAATACTTTTTTTTTATCAAATATAAAAATCTATACATATAAAAAGTTGTAATAATGTTAAAAAACATTATAAATTTAAATATTTTATGTTGTGTATAAAATTTATATAAAAAAAAGAACCGCATGCGGTTCTTTTTTTGTCGGGGTAGCAAGATTCGAACTTGCGACCTCCTGCTCCCAAAGCAGGCGCGCTAACCGGACTACGCTATACCCCGTAAATTTGAGTTCACAAAAGTATAAATTGTTTTATATTTTACAAATAAATTTTAAAAATATTTTAATTAATATTTAAAATCTTGTTATATCTTTTTCGGTTATTTAGAATTGTTATAGATGTATCTATTATCGGGTCTGTTTTTAATATTTCTTTCATTCTTCCTGCTTGGTAATAATATCGACTAACAAGTTCCTCGCTTATTAATTCTTTAATCTCGTTTTTAAATGTATTTAGATCTTTATTTTTATCTCTTTTTAATTTTTTTTGCAGTTCGTTTAGTTCGTTGGCAACTAAGTC
>JALSQC010000368.1 GCA_026985625.1 Bacteroidales bacterium
ATGCGTCCAAGTGTGGGAACTTTTACTTTTCCGTCGGATTCTACAACGTAGTATGTTTTTATTTGTTGTTTTGTAACTTTGTTATTATTGTCGATTAGTCTAAATCCATTGTTTGTATATATTTCTAAATCGAGTTTATCGTAGGGTCTTATTACATATTCTTTTTTTTCGTTTGAGAAATCGGCATATTTGTATGATTTTTTTGTTTTAAACATCTCGCTTGAATTTAATATCTTGCAAGAGTTTAATAATAATGGAATAAGCATTATTATAATAAGAAATTTTATAAAAAATAATAAATTGTTTTTATGCATAAATTTTTATCAAGTTGTTAAAATTAATAAGAATTTTTAATTTCTTCAAATATACTAAAACTTATATTATTATGTTTGTGATATTTTAAAAAAATGTAATTAATGCTTGAATTATATAATTATGGTTATTTAGGTTTGTTTTTTGCAAGTTTTTTGGCTGCTACTATTTTGCCGTTTAGTTCGGAGGCTTTGCTTAGTTATATGGTTTATGTCGATTATAATCCGTTGTATTGTATAATTATTGCAACTGTGGGAAATTCTTTAGGTAGTTTTTTTAATTATTTTCTTGGAAGTTTGGGGCGTTGGGATTTAATAGAAAAATATTTAAGAATAAAACAAAAAAAAATAGAAAATTTTAAATTACATGTTAAAAAATATTTTGTATTAGCTGCTTTTTTTACTTGGACTCCTGTTGTTGGCGATATATTTTCTGTTGCTTTGGGGGTTTTAAAGGCCGATATTAAAAAAACATTTTTTTTTATTGCTTTAGGAAAATTATTGAGATATATAGTTTGGTATTATATAACTGTTGGTTTTATTGGTTATTAAATTATTCTAAATCCTAAATTAAGTTTCCAGTAAATAATTTTAAGATTAACATTTGAGTCTTTAAATCGTAGATTGTTTAAATCGTAAGAATAAATAATATTAAAAAAGAATTTTTTACCATTATATCCAATAGCATTTTTATATAAAAAATATAGTGGAAATCTAAAGCTATATGAGTTCTCTTTGTTGTAATGGTATAATTTTATTTGATTTCCTATGCCTGCAAGAATTATGGGAGTAAAATTAAAGTGTTTGTAAATTATTGAGTATCCAAATCCGGGAGCAATAAGTAATGTGTTTGATTTTACGTTGTTAATATATCTTGTTCTGTCGTAATTTAATGCTTCTTGCTGTAGAATTATACTACTGTCGGAGTCAAAAAAAGTGTATCTATCGCTAATCATTATCATAAAGGAACCTGCCGATTTTTTTTGTCGTTCGTTTTGCGAGAATGCGGCATTTATCGAGAACGACTTTGTCATAACAAAATCGGCTGACAATCCTATTGTATTTATTTTTATATCGGGACGAATGTAATTTTGGGTTATATTATTAAAATCGTTTTTGTTTTGTAAATAAAAACCGTTATATCTTAAATAAAAAAAGTTTAAACCTACAATTCTGGTTTGTATTCCTAAATTAATGTTTTTATAGTTGGTATTTCCCAGATTTTTATTTAGAGGATTTAGTTTAAAAGCGTAAGCAAATTTAAATTTTTTTATAC
>JALSQC010000369.1 GCA_026985625.1 Bacteroidales bacterium
TATAAGTGTTTTCTTTATCGATAAATTGAGCTTGAGCTTGAGCCAATTGCGATTTTGCCGAGTTTAACGATGCTTTTGCTCTTTCCAGTGACGATATGTAAATATCGGGTTTAATTTTTAAAAGTAAATCGCCTTTTTTTACCAAATCGCCTTCTTTTATTTTTAGTTCAACTATCTCGCCCGAAACATCGGGGCTAATTTTTACTTCGGTCTCGGGTTGTATTGTTCCGTTTGCTGTAATTGTTTCAATAATATTTCTTTTTGTAACTTTCTCGGTACTTACTTTAATAATTATTTCTTTACCAAACCAACCTTTGCGTTTTCCTATAATTGCAATAATTATTAAGATTACTGTTACTACTAATAAATATTTTACCGATTTTTTCATTTATACATAGTTAATTGTTGTTTTTGTGTTTAATAATTTTTTAAAAATAATCTATTTAAAAGTATTTGCCAAAAAAATTAAATGATGATTTTTTCTTAATTAGTTTTTCTCTTTAGTTATTTAAAAAAACATAAAAAAATTATCCCGAAATTTCGGGATAATTTAAAAATCGTATTTTAATATTTGTTTATTAATTATAAGTTATATCTATAACTTTAGTATTATTTTTTACTATTGTTGTTGTTTGGTCGGCTGCTGTAAATACTTTACGTGTAGTTTTTGTGTTAGGATAAACGTCCATTACGGTTTGGTCGTAAGCAAAATCTTCGGCTTTAATAGTATAATTTGCTGTTTTTGCAATTGCGTCAACAGTAACAGAATACTCGCCGTTTGCATCAACTGTTGTTTCAAAACTAATATCTTCGTATGTATGACCTGCTATAGGATTTGCAACTAAGTCGGCTGCATTGACAACAACAATAATTTTTGTTCCTGCAGGAGCCGTTTCGTTATTCAATTGATAAAATCCATTTGATGTTGTATCGTTTGCAGTATTTAAATCCGCAAATACTTTTCCTTTTATAATTGCAGTTGTCATTGCCTCTGGAGTTGTTTCATCTTCGGTTTTTTTACAATTTGACAAAAATAATAAAGCTATTAAGCTTATTGATAATAATGTTATAATATTTTTTTTCATGATTTTAAATTTTAAAAATTAATAAATTTATTTTGTTATTAAAAATGGAATAATAAATAAATAGCTCCACCCATATTTCCGGTATCAAAACTATATCCTTTATCTCCAGCCATTTTTGTATTTGTTGTTTTTAATACATTATTTGTAAAATCCCACGATTCTTCGGTAGAGACACCGTCTTTTGTGTTGTGGAAATCAAAACCCCAAGTAAATTCTCCTCCAATAGATATTTTTGGAGCAAAGAAATATTCTACACCAACAAATCCGTCAAGACCAAAACCTAAAGTTCTTCCTGATAATTGTTGTGTTAATCTTCCGTTAGTTGTTATGTTAGAACCAAAATCAGTTGTAGAAGGATTAGAATTTGTTGCAGACATTTGGTTTCCATAAGTATAAGTTTTGTTAACGTTTACTGTATATATACCCAATTCTGCTCCATAAATTCCACGAACACGTCCTTTTCCTCTTGATTTTTCGTAACCAATTTTTAAGGCTGAATTACAAACAACTGTTTTTTGAGCATCGTTAACAACAATATCCGGATCAGGAATTTTTTGATCTTTAATTATGTATTCGTTATCAATATTGGTAATGTTACCAAATCTAAACGAAGCTCTTACTGCTGTGTGATCGTCTAAAAAATACTTTCCGTAGATAGTATTATTTGCATTTAAAAAATTAAACGAAACCGTATTTCCTACGGTATTGTTAAAAATATTTCCTACATAATTAAAAAAGGGAATAGCATTTACCCCTATGGCAAAATCACCTGATTTAGGTAAAATCTCAAAGCCTCGTTTAGAAACAAAACCCGAGTCGCTTGTTGCTTCTTGAGCATACGTATAAGAATACATAAGCAAGAAAGCAAAAATGTAAATTAGTTTTTTCATAAAAAAAAGTTTAAAATTTATTCTGTGAATTTATAATAAATAAAATTACAATCCTAATATATCAAACATTATTTTTTTGTGTTATAATTATTTTCTTCTAATATAGTTATTATTTTATTTTTTAAATCGCCTTGTATTAGTATCTGTCCGTTTTTTGACGAACCACCAACTCCACATTTATTTTTTAATAATTTTTCGAGTTGTTTTAAATCGTTGTCGTTGCCCACAAAACCTGTTATTAAGGTAACGGTTTTCCCTTTTCGTTGTTTTCGGTCTATTGTTACTTTTAAATTTTGTTTTTCGGCAGGTAATGTTTCTATTGTATCATTATCATATTCAAATTTATAATCAGGGTTTGTAGAATAAACAGCTCCATGTTTATCGGCTTTACGTTTTGCATTCATAGCTAAGCAATAAATATTTGTCATAAAATTATTTTATATCAAAATTAAAAAAAATTAACATAAATATAAATTAATTAATGATTTAATTAATAATTTTGTATTAAAAATAATAAATCATGAAAAAGGTAGCAATTCCCGTAGCAAACGATAAATTAAGTCAACATTTTGGACATAGCGATTATTTTAGAGTTTATGTAATCGATGATAACAAAATTATAGATAGCGAATTTTTACCACCACCCGAACATCAACCGGGAGTTATACCAAATTGGGTAGCCGAACAAGGAGTTACCGATATTATTGTAGGAGGCATTGGTCCTGCCGCAATTGATATTTTTAATTCAAGAAATGTAAATGTATTTTCAGGAGCAAATGTAGATACTCCCGATAATATTATTTTAGATTTTATAAATGGTTCTCTTGTTGTTAATGCAAATACTTGCGACCACGAGTCAGGAGAACATCACCATGGAGAACATCACCATCATCATTAATTAAAAATATTTAAAATATTATTTACGTATTAAACAACAATCATAATATATTAATAAACTATAAATTTGTATAATCTTATTTTTATTATGATTTTCTTAATTATATTTGTTTAAATATTTAAATTTTAAACTTATGGTATCGTTAAAAAAAATAATAACTTTTGCTTTTATTTTATTGTTAAGCTACTCGGGGTTCTCGCAGATGGAGAATCATGTTTCGTGGAAATTTGAGTATAAGGACTTGGGAAACAATGTTGTTGATTTAATTTTTAAAGGAAAAATTGACGATAAATGGGATATTTACTCAATAAACGATGAGCTTAATCCTATAACATTTGCTTACGAAAAATCAAATGATTATACTATTGACGGTAAAGTTAAAGAAGGTTGGCCTCCAAAAAAAGAATACGATAAATTAATGGAAGCTACACGACATTTTTACTTTAAAAAATGTGAATTTCATCAAAAAATAAAAGCAAATAAAAATAATTTTACGGTAAACGGAACATTAGATTATCAATCGTGTTTAGCCGATGGTATGTGTGTAATGTCTAGCAAAGACTTCTCGATAAAAATATCGTTAAAACAAACACAAAAAACCGAAACCGAACCTAATAACAATAAAATAAAAACCGAAACATCTGATAATACGATAACAGTAAACGACACAAGTAATAATACAAAAGCCGATACAAGTATTTTAAAAACGGATACCGAAAAAACAATTGTTGATACTGCAAAAACTACAGAAATAAAGACTACAAACAATACAAATAACAATTCGCAACAAAAAGAAAGTAACAATTCGCTTTGGTGGTTCTTTTTTATATCGTTTGGAGCCGGTCTTATGGCAATTTTAACACCTTGCGTATTTCCAATGATACCTATGACAGTTTCTTTTTTTATGCATAATGGCGAAAGCAAAACAAAATCTAAAATACAAGCAATTTTTTATGGAGTTTCAATAATTTTAATTTATACAATTATAGGAACCGTAATAGCTGTAACACTTGGAGTAAATTTTGCAAATTGGTTAAGCACCCATTGGATACCTAATGTAGCATTTTTCTTAATATTTTTAATATTTGCAATGTCATTTTTTGGAATGTTCGAAATTACACTGCCAAGTTGGATGGTTAATAAATCGGATAAAAATGCCGACAAAGGAGGTTGGACAGGAACATTTTTTATGGCCTTTACCCTTGTTCTTGTTTCTTTTTCGTGCACAGGTCCAATAGTTGGTGCTATTTTAGTAGAATCGGCAAGTGGCGAGATTTTAAAACCCATTATAGGAATGTTTGGTTTCTCGTTAGCTTTTGCATTGCCATTTACTTTTTTTGCATTCTTCCCGTCGTTATTAAACAAAATGCCAAAATCGGGAGGTTGGTTAAACTCGGTAAAAGTAGTTTTAGGATTTTTAGAATTAGCTTTAGGTCTAAAATTCTTAAGTATAGCCGATCAAACTTACCATTGGCACATTCTCGATCGCGAAATTTATCTCGCTATTTGGATTGTTATTTTTACATTAATGGGCTTATACCTTTTAGGAAAACTAAAATTTGCACACGACAGCGACCTCCCGTATATTAAAGTTCCAAGATTAATTATGGCAATAATTACTTTTACTTTTGTTGTTTATATGATACCCGGAATGTTCGGAGCCCCTTTAAAAGCATTAGCCGGATATTTACCGCCACAAGAATCTATAGATTTTGATATAAACAAAATAGTTAGAGAAAACTTAGAAAATACAAATATTAGCTCTAACGGAGGAAACTCCGAAATGATAGAAAAACCAAAATATAGCGATTTTCTTACCCTGCCACACGGATTAAAAGGCTATTTCGATTACGAACAAGCTTTGCGAGTAGCAAACAAATTAAACAAACCGGTATTTGTTGATTTTACAGGACATGGCTGTGTTAATTGTCGCGAAATGGAAGCTGCTGTTTGGTCTGACCCAAAAGTTTTAAAACGATTAAAAAATAATTTTGTTGTTGTTGCTCTTTATGTTGACGACAAAACTGAATTGCCAGAGAGCGAGTGGGTAACATCAAAACGCGATGGAAAAATAAAAAAAACAATAGGAAAAAAATATGCCGACCTGCAAATTACAAAATATAACATAAACGCTCAACCTTATTACGTATTACTCGATAAAGAAGGAAATACCTTAAACGGTTCACGAGCATATAACAAAGACGTTGATGCCTTTGTTAATTTTTTAGACGAAGGATTAGCTAAATTTAACAAAAAATATAAAAAATAATTTTTATTACAAATCTGAGTTATATTTAAATGTTGATAATTGATTTAGATTCTTAACGAAGAAATCAAAAAATGTGATTTTGCTTCTGAAAGCGTATAAAACTAACTGCAATACATATTGATATCTATACTTGCTCATTTAGAACATATTAAAACCATAGGTAAGTTGTTTGTAATTATGTATATTGTGATTTCAAAAACTTAAATTACACACAATATTATTTTAAGATAAAGAGTTAATTAGTCTTTGTTTTTTTAGCATGAAAAAACAATATTTTTATTTGGTAATATTAATTCCGGTATTAGATAAAAATAATTTTATTGCAATTGATAAAAGAATTATTCCAAAAACTTTCTTTAAAATAGCAAGACCTGTTTTTCCGAGAATACGTTCAATAATTCTGGTAGATTTTAAAACAATAAAAACAACTAACATATTTAACAATATAGCAAAAAATATATTAATATTTGCATATTGCGATTTTAAAGACAGCAATGTAGTTATAGAACCTGCTCCGGCAATTAACGGAAAAGCTAAAGGAACAATAGATGCACTATCGGTTGACGATGTGTTTTTAAACAACTCAATACCTAAAACCATCTCTAATGCCAAAAATAAGATAATAAAAGAACCTGCAATTGCAAACGACTCTATATTAACTCCAAAAACATGTAATATTCCTTCGCCTATAAATAAAAATAAAAGCAAAACAATAGAAGCAGCTATAGTTGCTTTGCCTGCTTCTATTTTTCCGTATTTATCTTTTAGTTCAATAATTATTGGTATCGACCCTGTAATATCTATTACGGCAAAAAGAACCATAAAAGCCGAGAATATCTGTATAAAACTAAAACCTGAGAACATTATTTATTTCCTAATTGTTGTGATATAATTTTTTGAATGTATTTTCCTATTATATCAAATTCAAGATTAACAACAGTTCCTTCTTTTATTTGATTAAAATTTGTAACCTCATAAGTAAATGGAATTATTGCAACCTGAAAAGAATTATCTTTTGAGTTTACAACCGTTAAACTAACACCATTTACCGATATAGAACCTTTTTCTACAGTAATATTACCTTTTGTAGAATCATACTCAAAAGTAAAATACCAACTACCATCGGCTTCCTCAACTTTTTTACAAACAGCAGTTTGGTCAACATGTCCTTGAACAAGATGTCCATCAAGAAACGAATCCATTTTCATACTTCGTTCTAAATTTACTTTACTGCCAATTTCTAAAAAACCGAGATTTGTTTTGTCTAAAGTCTCTTGTATAGCAGTTACAGTGTAAGTTTTGTCGGTAATATCAACAACCGTTAAACAAACACCGTTATGAGCAATACTTTGATCGATTTTTAGCTCATTAACAAAAGAACATTCCATTGTAATATGCAAGTTCTCTTTTTCTTTTTTTAACGCAACAACTCTTGCCGCTTCTTCTACAATTCCTGAAAACATAAAAAACTTTTTTTTGCAAAATTATATAAAATATTAATATAAGATATAAATTTAAAATTAACTTTACAATTTATTTTACGATAATGAAAAAAGAAATTGATATTTTGGTTATAGGCTCAGGAATTGCAGGGCTTAGCTATGCGTTAAAAGTAGCCGAGAAACATAAAGTAATTTTAATTACAAAAACAACAATAGACCAAACAAATACAAGTTTAGCTCAAGGAGGAGTTGCCGCAGTTATAGATAAATTAGATTCATACGAGAAACATATACAAGATACCCTTATTGCAGGAGCCGGATTGTGTGAAAAAGATGTTGTTGAGATGGTTGTAAAAAAAGCACCTAAACTAATAGACGATTTAATAAACTGGGGAACAAAATTCGATAAAAATTCTCAAGGTAATTATGACTTAGCTAAAGAGGGGGGGCACTCCGAACATCGTATATTACATCATAAAGACAATACAGGATTCGAGATACAAAGAGCTTTATCAGAAAAAGTAAAAAATCATAAAAATATAGAAATCTACGAAAATTATTTTGCAATAGATTTAATAACCCAACATCATTTAGGAATAGAAGTAAATAGACATAAAGGCGGTATAGAATGCTATGGATCTTATGTTTTAAACCTTAAAACAAATAAAGTAGAAACAATATTATCAAAAATAACATATATAGCAACAGGAGGACTGGGAAATATTTATCAAACAACAACAAATAACGAGAATGCCACAGGCGATGGTATTGCTATGGTCTATCGTGCAAAAGGAATAATAGAGAACTTAGAATTTATACAATTCCATCCAACATCATTATATAATCTTAATGAACGTCCATCGTTTTTAATAACAGAAGCATTAAGAGGGTTTGGAGCGGTATTAAAAACATTAGATTGTAAACCGTTTATGCAAAATTATGACAAGCGAGAATCATTAGCCCCACGAGATATTGTAGCCAGAGCCATCGATAACGAGATGAAAAAAAACGGATGGGATTATGTCTATCTAGATGCACGAAATATTAATGATAAGGAGTTATTAAAACATTTTCCTAATATTTACAAAAAATGTTTATCAATTGGTATTGATATAACTAAAGATTGCATACCGGTTGTTCCTGCAGCACATTATTCTTGTGGAGGAATAAAAGTAAATAAACAAGCACAAACAAGTATAAAATATCTTTATGCTTCGGGCGAAGCCGTTAGCACAGGATTACACGGAGCAAATCGCTTAGCTTCAAATTCTTTAATCGAAGCCATAGTATATGCCGATATTGCAGCCGAAAATACACTAAAAAATATACAAAAAATAAATATACAAAAAAATATTCCCGACTGGGATAATAGCGGAACAACCAAAACCGAAGAAATGATTTTAATAACCCAAAATATTAAAGAATTACAACAAATAATGAGTAATTATGTTGGAATTGTGCGTTCAAACTTACGTCTCGACAGGGCATTAAAACGTTTAGAGATAATTTATAACGAAACCGAAGATTTATACAAAACTTCAATAGTATCGGAAAAAATATGCCAATTACGAAATGCCATAAATGTTGCATATCTTATTATAAAACTTGCAAAAAATCGAAAACAAAGTATAGGTCTGCATTATAATATAGATTTTTCTTAAAATTTACAAAATTTTTTTGTAAATTTGCAGTTCTTATATTTACACATTTTTAAAATCAGTAAAATTATGAAACATTTTTTCTTATTAATATTTATAGTTCTTTTAACTATAAACACATCATTTAGTAAAAACGTAAATGCTAAAAAAGCTAAAAATATTGCTACTAATATTTTTTATAATCGTTCAGGTTTAAATCTTAACGATATTAATCTTAAATTAGAATATGTTAAAACATATAACAACGATACACTTTACTATGTTTTTTCAAATAAAGGAAACGGATTTATAATATTATCAGCCGATGATGCAACTATGCCATTAATCGGTTATTCTGTTAATAATACCTTTAAAAGCAATTATGCAACCGATAACTTTGGGTTTTTCTTATCAACATTTGAGGAACAAATAAAATATGTAAAAAAAAATAAATCTGTTGCAGATAGTAGAATACAAAATGAGTGGAATAAATATTTAGTCCCAACAAAAAGCACAAATGCACAAACAACATTACAGCCCTTGCTAATGGTAACATGGAATCAAGACTGGCCATATAATGCAGCTTGCCCTGACGATGCAAACGGACCTGGCGGACATGTTTATGTAGGTTGTGTGGCATTATCAATGTCGCAAGTAATAAAATATTGGAATTATCCAAATGTAGGATATAGTTCACATACAAATTATTCTTATTGGAATGGAGGCTATGGAAATCTTACCGTTAATTATGCAAACGAGAATTTTATTTGGACAAATATGCCTTTAAAATTATTATCGGAAAACAACGATGTTGCCACATTACTTTACGATTGCAGTGTTGCTGTAGATATGCACTATTCTGCCAATGGTTCAGGCTCATCTACCGATAGAACAGTTAATGCACTAAGCACATATTTTAAATATGATAACTCTGTAAATATTAAAGATAGAGATGATTATTCAGATATTGAATGGAAAAATATATTAAAACAAGAAATAGATGCAAAACGCCCTATGATTTATTCCGGAATGGATAGTAATCTTGGTAGCGGACATGCATGGAATTGCGACGGATACAATTCATCAGACGAATTTCATATGAATTGGGGCTGGGGAGGATATAACAACGGATACTTTAATTTAGATGATTTTACATCTACAGGATACAATTTCGACAGTCAATTTCAAGCAGTAGTAAGTATATTCCCTCCAACATCGGTTTATCCTGAAGGTTGCTCATCTACACCAAGATTAATAACAGGAAAAGAAGGTTCGTTTACCGATGGCAGTGGTAACGGAAATTATACAAACAATAATAATTGCCAATGGCTAATACAACCTGCTTGCGGAACATCTGTTCAGTTAAGTTTTGATAGATGGTTAGTAGAAACAAACGACACAATAATTATTTACGATGGCTCTACTACATCTGATAATATTTTGGCAAAATTCGGGGGAGACGATTCCCCAACCACAGTAACATCATCGGGAAATAGTATGTTAATACAATTTATTACAAATAGCACAGGAAACGATTTTGGTTTTGTAGCAAGTTATAAAACAATAACCTGCACAGGTTCAAAAACAATTACCGATGCAAGCGGAACAGTAAACGATGGTAGTGGAGATTGTAATTACGAAAATTCTAAAATTTGCAAGTGGTATATTGAGCCATCAAACGTTGGAACATTTAACCTTAATTTTACCGAGTTCGATTTAGCAACAGTAAATACCTACGATTACGTTCAAATTTATAAAGATGTTTACGATGCAGCCCATTTAGTAGATAGATACGACCATACAAATGTTCCAACAAATTTGACAATTGCGGCAAGCAAGTTAATAATTAATTTTAGAACAAACTCATCGGATAATGCAGGAGGTTGGACTTTTACATATACAACATCAACAGATGTTAACGAAAATCCGATAATATCAAAATTAAAAATATATCCAAATCCTTATGCAAACGATGCTACAATAGAATATAATTTATTAAAAAATTCAGATGTTAGTATTAACATTACTAATATTTTAGGAAAAAAGTTAGGCGAAAATAATTCGTATCAAACATCAGGAACTCATAAAATAAATTTAAGCGATATATCAAATAATTTAACCAAAGGACTATATTTTATTAACGTTACCGTAGATAATAAAGTTTATAATTATAAAATAATTAAATCGGAATAATCGTTATTTAAATAATTATAAAACAACAAAAATTTAAAAATAAATGAAATTATCTCAATTTAATTTTAATTTACCCGAAGAGCTAATATCTCTTCACCCGGCAGAGAATCGTGACGAATCACGTTTATTAGTTTTACACAAAGAAACAGGAGAAGTTGAACATAAAGTATTTAAAGACATAATTAATTATTTCGAGGATAAAGATGTAATGGTCTTTAATAATACAAAAGTTTTTCCTGCACGATTATATGGAAATAAAGAAAAAACAGGAGCAAAAATAGAGGTTTTTCTATTACGCGAACTTAATACAGACCAAAAACTTTGGGACGTTTTAGTAGATCCTGCACGTAAAATAAGAATAGGAAATAAACTATATTTTGGTGAGAACGAAGAACTTGTTGCAGAGGTTATAGACAATACAACATCTCGTGGACGAACATTGCGTTTTTTGTTTGCCGGTGATTACGATGAATTTAAAAAAACATTATACCGTTTAGGACAAACTCCATTACCAAAATTTATTAATAGAGAAATTCAAGAATACGATACCGAAAGATACCAAACAATATTTGCAAAACACGAAGGTGCTGTTGCTGCACCAACTGCAGGAATGCATTTTAGTAAACAATTATTAAAACGTTTAGAAATTATAGGTGTAGAATTAGCCGAAATTACTTTACATGCAGGATTAGGAAACTTTAGACCTGTCGATGTAGAGGATTTAACTAAACATAAAATGGACTCGGAGCAAATATTTATAACCGAAGAAGTTGCCGATTTAGTTAACAATGCTAAAATAAATAAACGCAGAATTTGTGCAGTAGGAACAACAGTTATGCGAACAATGGAAAGCTCTATTTCTACAATTGGCGAATTAAAACCATTTGAAGGTTGGACAAATAAATTTATATTTCCTCCTTACGATTTTAAAGTTGCAAATGCAATGATATCAAACTTTCATTTGCCGTATTCGACGTTATATATGATGGTTTCGGCTTTTGCAGGCTACGATTTATTAAAAAAAACATACGAAATGGCTATAAAAGAAAAATATAAATTTGGAACATACGGCGATGCTATGTTAATAATTTAATTTGGACTAAAAACTATCATCGTTATCGTTAAATATATAATTTCCGTAACCTTTAGTTTGTTGATTATTAAAGAAATATATTTTTATTTTTGCAGTATCTTTTAAAAAGTCGATTTGTCCGATCTCGATTCTATGTATTTTTATACCTGTTCGTTTTTCTAAATCGGCAAGTAATTCTTTTCTTTTATCGGGGTGAATAAGTTCAATCTTTTCGTAAATAATTTTTTTAGATTGTTCTATATTAACAAGCCATATTTTTTCTAAAAAATAAATAAGAGAAATAACTATTAAATTACTAACTATTAGCTCTACATAACTTATTTTCTGAGACGTAATGCCATTTATTACCGACAGAGTTATGACTATAAATAAATATGTCATTTCTTTAATAGGGATTTGATTTGTGCGATAACGTATTATACTAAATACTACAAATAGTCCTAAGGCAAAACCAAGTTTTATTTTTACACTCTCTAATAAAAAAACTAATAAAAAAATAGCAGAACTTATCATTATATAAGTAAAAATATAATCTTTTCGTTTACTGCCTGTATAATATAAATATCTTATAATAAAAACTATTATAAAAAAATTAAAAAAGAATCTAATTAATAATTCTATAATATTTGGGTTAATTATATCAATATCAAAAAATTTAATATTTGTTAAAAACATAATTGTATTTATCATTGTTTGCAATTTTACTTAAAGTTAATAGTTTTTCTTTAAAGTTATTATATTTTATTCCTTTATTTAATAATAAAATACCTATAGTATATTTACTAATATTTTGTTTATATATTTTCTGTTTTTTTAAAATTTCTATAAAATCCGATTTATTATGTTTTTCGCTTTTAACCTCAGTGATTACTAAAAAAGGTAAATTTATATTTTTAGTATTATATTTGTAATTGATATTGATATCAATTGTAATCTTTTCTTTTTGTTTTTTATGAATTAGAGTAATTCTCGAGAAATCTATTAATAACGATTGTCTTAGATTAGAGCAGTTAAAAGAGGTTTTTCTTTCAATAAATTTTTTTATATCATCGGATAATTCATTGGAGAAATTTTTAATTTTTATTCTTTCTTTAATTGTTCTTCCTTTATTTGATTTAAATTTAATTTCAAAGAAAATTATATTTGATATCATATATTTTCGCTTACGTATTTTAAAGCGGTTTAGTTTTTTATTTTGATGTGCTAAATACATATCAAAATTTTTTGTATCAAAATATTGTGTTTTATAATCTAATATTCTGCTATTATTTATTTCTAATATATTATATTTTTTAGATGCTTTTTTTAAAATATCATTAAGTTCTGTAATATTAAAAATAAACTTTGTATCTATACGGTTCATTAAGTTTATATCGCATACTTTTTGCAATGATATAGCATTAAAGTAAGATATTATTTTTTGTATGTTATTATACATTTTAATTATAAAAAAAGACCGCAAAATAGCGGTCTTTTAAATTTTATTATATAAAAATTAAAATTCCCATAAATCGTGTTCAATTCTAAACATATTCATTTTTATTTTCTCCGCTTCTAATTGTGAGTCTAAACCTTTGGTATATTGATTAATACGTCTATTATCATAAACATTTGTTTCTTTATATATATAAGATTTAAACCTACGTTTAAAGAATATGTCCTCAAAAGTTCGTCGTTCGGCATCGTTTTTTGTATTAAATACTTCGTGATCAGCAAATAAATTACGTGCAGCCGGGAAATATACCCAAAATGTTAATTTTTGAGTAAGAATTCCTTGCACATCACCATTATCAGCTTCTACATCATCTTTTGCATATAAACGAATAGGGCAAAGACCAACTATACGAACCTCCATTTTTGAACGTTGTTTATCAAAGAACCAAACTTCTTTCATAAGGTATCTTGTAACCTCAGATGTAGTTCTTTCTCCCGGAATAATTTTTTGATTCATTTCTCCGGTTACAGGGTCCTCAATAAATTGGGTATCATTAATTGCTCCAAAATTTTCGTCTATTCCTTTTAAAGTTATAGGTGTAGTAAATTCGTCGTCGTCGGTATCGTAAACAACCATACCATCGTTTTCAACACCATATATTAATAAATCTATTAAACTATATCTGTCATCTAATGGAGTTGTAGGATAGTAAAGAGGAAAATTTATTTTTTCTCGTAAATCTAATATTCTCCATATTTTTTTACTCCAAGCAACATCTGCTTCTCTTAAATAATGATATGGTATTGGTTTTCTTGCCGGCACATGTTCTTTTACATATACTCCATCTAATACATCAGATTGAGCATTTACCTTAATAAATGGTATTAAGATAAAAATTACTGAGAGAATAATTAATTTACGTTTCATAGCTTTTATAATTTTATTTTAGTTTTAAACTTATAGAGTTAAGTTTTCGTATACTTCCGTCTGGTCCTTTAGCTCTAATATTTTCAAATGTTACACGCGAACCTTTTTTAGCTTTTCGTATTAAGTTTATTTGTTCTCCTGTAAGCCTGTAACTTCCTGAATTTTTTGATTTTTCGAATCCTCCTATAGTTACAGATACTGTAAATCCAACAACTCTAAATTTAAGGTCAAAATCAAAGTTTTCCATATCGGCTTTAATACCTGCTTGTGATAGTAGAATGTTCTTTTTAATTTTTCCACCTTTATGGTTTGCTATTTTTGCAACAGGGTCTGGAACTCGTTTTACACGAAATTCTTGCGAGCCCATAGAACGTTTATTTCCATTATCATCGGTTGCACTTACGCTTATTCTACATTTGCCGGCTCTTCTTACTCGAGCTATATAAGAGCTGCCTCCTTTGCGACTTAAAGAACCGCTTGATATACCTGCCGAAATTTTGTCGGCAGAAAAACCTGCTACAGAAATATCTATAGGATTATCGACACCAATATATAAAACATTCATTTTTGTTGGAGATATTACTGCACTTGGTTTTGCTACAGTATATTCGATAATATGTTTTCCGTTAACAATTAAAGGATAGTCTTTATAAGTTCCATCAGGTTTTTTTACTTTAATAATTGCTGCATATTTTTGAGTTCCTGTAGCTGTAGCATCTCTAACTAATCGTCCAACACCTTTTTCTACGGGTATAGAGTCTATTTTTCCTGTTAAAACATTTTTGACGGTGTCGTATCCTTCGCCAACTAATATTTTTGGATTTTCGGTTGTGCTAAAAGCAGCAACAAATAAATCGGCTTTGTACTTGTCTCCTTGTATAATATAATTAGAGTTAGGTATAACTTTAGCTGCAAGTGTGTCAAATTTAAAATCGTTTGCTGATATTGAGTTTAATAATAAATTAACAACTGTAGCTTCGGCATTACGTATTTGGTTTTGTATTTGAGACATCATTGTAACAACTGCTGCTAATGGAGTATGTTCAAATTTAGATGTTTCCCAATGATTTTCCTCAGGATGATCAGGATCTTTTTCTTTAGGATCGTCGGTATCTACTCCAAAATCGCCAAGGCTTTTAATTTCTTTTTCTTTAAACGGAATTTGAATTTTAGGGTCTTCTAAAACTTTACGTAAGTTTTCTTTATATTCCTTTAATTTATTTCGGAGTTTTCTAGCTTCGCCTCCTGAACCATCTTCTTTTTCGCCTACTAAAATATATGTTGGGATATCAAAATTATCTTTAGCGTCAATATCTTTTAGTTTCATTTTTTTTGCTTGTTCAACTGGTATTTTCTCAGTTTCTGCAATTACTTTAGCTTTTAAATCAAGCAAATATTTTTCTATACCTTCAGAAAGTTCTTTTACTTTCATTGCGGCTTCGTAGTAAGCTTTAACTTTTTCGGGGTTATTAGCTTTTTTATTTGCAAAATCGTTGTATGCATATTCGTTTTTTTCGCCAAAAGCTTCGTTTGTGGCTTCTAAGCTATGGTTAACAACTACAAAGGCATTTAATATCGAACGGGATACATTTAAAGCTAACATTGCTGTTAGGAATAAATACATCATTCCAATCATTTTCTGCCTCGGCGTTTCGGGACAATTTGCTGCTGACATATCTAATAATTATTTTAAATTAGTAATAAATTAATCAATTTTAACATTCATTGCTGTAAGCATGTTACCATAAACGGTATTCATTGCAGCCAGATTATTGCTAAGTTTAGCAACTTCTTCGCGATATCGTTTAGTATCGTCAACTGATGCATGTAAATTAGACATCATTTCATTTAAACCGTCGTAAAGTTGTTTGCTAGCTTCTAAATGTTCGTTGGTACCTTGTAGTTGTAGTTCGTATACTGCATTTAATGCTGTTAAATTTTTTGTCATTATTTGTAATTGTTCTCCATAAGATTTATTACCTTCTGTTGAATCTTCAAATTCTTTGTTCATCGATTCTGTTAGTTTGCTATATGCTTTAGCAAGATTGTCTCCTGTTTCAGATACTTTATTTGCTGTATCTATATAAGAATTTGATAAAGTTTCTGATGATTTAGTTATAGTGTTTTTAAGTTCTTCGGTTGTTTGACTTAAAGCGTTTGCAGAGTTTCCATACATATCAGCAAATTCGTTAACTTTTTCAGATGCTTTTTCAAAATTAGCAACATAATTATTAGTGGCTGCAGTTGCATCTGATACGTCTTGTAATTTTTCGGTAGTTTGGTTTAGGCTTTGTAAGCCTTGTCCTAATCTTTCGAAAAGTTCAGGTGTAATTTCTGCATTTTCAATCATTTCGTCAAAACGTTCTAATGCTGATTTTTTCTTTGAGATTGATTTTTTTTCTTCTACATCTATTTCATCATCTTCAGAAACTCCCGCTAATTCAGGATATACTAAACTCCAATCCGGTTCGTGATGTAATGGTTCAAAAGCCGATAAAAAGAAAATTATAATTTCGGTTCCCATTCCTGCTATAAGCATTATTGAAGCACCGGGGTAGTGCTGAATTTTAAATAATGCACCTGCTAATACAACTGAAGCTCCCCAGCCGTATACTTTTGCCATTACTTTTTTGTAACCTTCTGACTGTACAAATTCACCAATGTTAAATCCCATAATTTTTGTTTTTTTTAGTTAATAAATAAATTTTAATATACTTGAGAGCCTGTTCCTGCATCGTTTACATCGTGGCCTAAATAAGTTCTTACACTTCTAAAGCCTATATACGATTTACAGGAATCTTGATACTCGTAAGTTCTTGTTCCGCATTGCATATAATATCCTATATCTTTCCACGAGCCTCCTCTAATAACTTTACGTTTTAGTGTAGGAGGGTCGTCGGGTAATGCTTCGTATTGATAATCGGGGTTAAGATCGTCGGTATAACTATATGCTGCTTCGTCAAAAGCGTTTGATGTCCATTCCGATACATTTCCGCCCATATCATATAAACCCCATTCGTTAGGATCGTTATTTGCAACAATAACAGGATAAAATCCTCCATCTGATACATAATTTCCTCTTAAAGGTTTAAAGTTAGCAATGTAGCAACCTTTGTAATTTGTTGCATAATATCCTCCCCAAGGGTACATAGCTTCTTTTAGTCCGCCTCGTGCAGCATATTCCCATTCTGATTCTGTAGGTAATCTCCAATCTTGAACAAAAGCATCTCCTGTACTTGATAAGAATGAATTATATAGTTGAGTTCTCCAAATATTAAAAGCTCTAGCTTGTTTCCATGTTACACCAACAACAGGATAGTGGTCGTAAGCAGGATGCCAAAAATATTTTGTTGTCATTGGTTCGTTGTATGAGTAAGTAAAGTCACCAACCCAACATAGTGTATCAGGATATACATTAATAATGTCTCTCATAATGTATGCTGAGCGGTCTTTTATTTCTTCGATTTGTCCTTCTTTTCCTTGAGAGAAACTTGTAACTTCTCCGTCATATTTTCCTGTTTCGTAGTTATATGAACGTCTGGTTTCGCCTCCAAAGTCTTGTTTCCTTGCAGCTTGATTATAATCTATCCAAAAATATTCGAAATTTAATTTACGAGAGTCTATTTCTTTTCGTCTATAAAATCTTTCTTGAACAGGAAGACATAAATCATTTAGTATTTCGCGTTCATCATCGCCGTCCCAATATATTCTTTCGTACCAGTTTAAAAATGGAGGGTCTAGCTCGTCTCCATATTCGTTTTCTGTAATTAAATATTGGTCTTCTTGTTCGCCTAGCATACGTCTTGCTATAGAATCGCGTACCCAATAAACAAATTGGCGATATTCGTTGTTTGTAATTTCTGTTTCGTCCATCCAAAAAGCAAAAACAGAAACTGTTTTTGATTCGGCTGTCATTGCCCAAAATACGTCTTGGTCGTTTGGTCCCATATTATAGCTACCGCTTTTTATAAATAACATGCCGTATGGTTGAGGTGCAAACCACATTTCTCTGTTAGGAACACCTGTAAGTTCTCCATTATCGTAGTTTCCACAACTAAATAATAGAACTGTAACAGATATTAAAAGAAATAATTTTTTCATACTTTTGCCTCCTATTTTTTAATAAATCTTTTTATAAGAATCTAACACTACCATAACTGCTTCTACTATGTCCTTTACTTGCATTAAAGCAATATCCCAGAACAAATTCTAATGAACCGTTGCTGTATTTACCCATAGTTGATGTGGTTATATCATATGCTAAACCTATTCTAATATTATTGCTGGTTGTATATCCTGCCATAACTATAATGGCGTCTCCAAATCTATACGATAATCCTGCCCATGGTTGCTTATTATATATAACGCGAGCATTTACACTAAATTGTGTTGTGGCTGCATCGGTTTTTATAAATATTGATGGGCGTAGTTCGAATTGCGGATTTGGCATCTTTACATAATATCCTGCTGATAAATAATAATGTCTTCGTAATGATGGAACTTTAGGATTTGTAAATTTAAATTTTGATTGTAATAAGTGTGTTGATGAAATTCCTACGTATAAGTCGTTAGTTCGGTAAAAAGCTCCAAATCCCATATCAAAAACTGTTTTTGCTTCGGTTAAAGGTATTGCGGGGTCTGAATATGGATTTTGTTGAGATGCTGAGCTTGGATTAAGAGAACTTGGTGTAACCCATGTTCCGTCTATTGATTTATTATACATTCCTAAAGACAAGCCTAACCCCAATTTACTGCCACTTACTCCTATATCTTCTAAAATATATGCATAAGATAAATTTATGCCAAAGTTTTTTTCGAATCCTAAATTGTCATTAAAAACGGTTAATCCAACACCACTGCTAAATTGCGATATGGGGGCATTTATGTTAAAAGCCATAGTTTTGGGATTGCCTTCGCCTTGATTAAATCCCATCCATTGCATTCTGTTAATAGCACTTGCACATATTGATCCGTTTGTTCCGGCATAACCGGGATTTAGTGTTGCATGATTAAACATGTTTAAACTGAATTGAGGGTCTTGTTGAGCAAAAGTATTACTAACAAAAATAACCGCTACGATAAAAAATATTACTTTTTTCATATTTTATGTTTGATACAATTTTAATTCATTTTTAATTAAAATGAGCTTACAAAAAGGTAAAATAAATAAAAATATTTTTTGTAAACAAATTTTTATTAACAATTTATAGTTAATAATTGCATTTTTTTTTATAAATATGTAAAAATTTACATTTGTTAAACATTTATAAATGTATAAATATTAATTAGTTAAAAGATTAATTTGATGTTTTTTAACATATTTTCAATTATTAAACGTTTTTTTAACAAAAAATATTGTTTTATTTCTTTTTTTTAGTTTTTGGTGGATTTTTTATTATTTCCATACATTCGTTATAAGTTAAATTTTTAGCGTCAATATTTTTTGGTATTTTAAAATTCTTTTTTTTGTATTTAATATATGGTCCCCATCTACCATTTAATATTTGAGTGTCTTTGTCTTCGTTAAATATTTTAATTATTTTTTCTTTATCGGCTTTTCTTTTTGCTTCGATTAGTTCAATAGCACGTTCTTTATTTATCGTGTAGGGGTTGTCGGTATCTTTTTTTATTGCATAAAATTTATTGTCGTGTCGTATATACGGACCAAATCGGCCTATTGCTACGGTCATTGTTTTGTTTTCGTATTCTCCTATTTCTCGTGGTAATTCAAATAATTTTAATGCTTCTTCGAGTGTTATTGTGGATATGTGTTGATTTTTTTGTAATCCGGCAAATCTGGGTTTGTTTTCGTCTGAAGCCTCACCAAGTTGAGCGACAGGACCAAATTTTCCTATTTTTACATAAACATTTTTATTTGTTTTAGGATCTTTACCAAGTAATCTTTCGCCGTTATTTCGTTCGGAGTTTTCAAGGGTATTTTCTATATTGCTGTGGAATTCGGAATAAAATTTTTCTATCATTTTATTCCATTTTAATTTTCCCGATGCAATTTTGTCGAATTTGTTTTCGATTTCGGCTGTAAAGTTATAGTTAATTATTTTATTAAAATTTTCTGATAAAAATTCGTTTACAACTATTCCGATATCGGTAGGAAATAATTTATTTTTTTCGAACCCCGTATTTTCTATTATTGTTTCTGATATTATTTTATTTGATTTTTTGTCTAAAGTAATAATATTAACGTTTTGTTTTGAGCCGTCTCGAGTTTCTTTTACTACGTATCCTCGTTTTTGAATGGTAGATATTGTAGGTGCGTAAGTTGACGGACGTCCTATGCCAAGTTCTTCTAATTTTCGCACTAAACTTGCCTCTGTATATCTTGGGGGATGTTTGGTAAATTTTTGTTTTGCGGTTATTTTTAGGGTTTTAAGATTTTCGTTTATATTAACTTTTGGCAATATTTTGTTTAAATTGTTTGTGTTTGTGTCGTCGTCGTCGGTTGTTTCGATATAAACTTTTAGAAATCCGTCAAACGTTATAACCTCGCCTGATGCTATAAAAATTTTATTGTTTTTATTATTTGATATTTTAATATTTGTTTTTTCTATTTTTGCATCACTCATTTGAGATGCTATAGTTCGTTTCCAAATTAAATTATATAATTTTTTTTCGTCGTTTGAACCTGAAATTTCTTCGTTGTTTATGTATGTGGGTCTTATTGCTTCGTGTGCTTCTTGGGCTCCTTTTGATTTTGTTGCAAAATTTCTTGGTTTGGAATATTTGTCTCCAAATCGTGATATTATTTCTTGCTTTGCAGTATTTATTGCTAAACTTGATAGGTTAACAGAATCTGTACGCATGTAAGTTATTTTTCCTGCCTCGTAAAGTTTTTGTGCTATAGTCATGGTTTTAGATACGGAGAAACCTATTTTTCGGCTGGCTTCTTGTTGTAATGTTGATGTTGTAAATGGCGGCGAGGGTGATTTTTTTCCGGGTTTTTTTGTTGTATCTAATATTTTAAAAGAGGCATTTTTAGCATCGTTTAAAAATTCTTGTGCATTTGTTTCGGTTTCTAAATTGTTTTGTAGCTCGGCATTTATTATTTCGTTTTTATTGGTCTTAAACTCTCCGTAAACTTTATATGATGATTTTGATTTGAAGTTTTCGATTTCTTTTTCTCGTTCTGCAATTAACTTTACTGCTACAGATTGCACTCTTCCTGCCGATAACCCCGGTTTAATTTTTTTCCATAATACAGGAGACATCTCAAAACCCATTAGTCTGTCTAAAATTCTTCGGGCTTGTTGTGCATCAACTAGATTTAAATCTATATTTCTGGGATTATTTATAGATTCTAATATTGCATTTTTGGTAATTTCGTGAAAAACAATTCTCTTTGTGTCTTTTGAATCTAATTTTAATACCTCGAACAAATGCCATGCAATAGCTTCTCCTTCGCGGTCTTCATCGGCAGCAAGCCATATTGTTTTTGCATTTTTAACATGTTTTTTTAATTCGGCAACAATCTTTTTTTTGTCATTAGGTATAATATACTCCGGAGTAAAATTTTTTTCGATTTGTATTCCTAGATTTTTTTTTGATAAATCTCTAATATGACCAAAACTTGATAATACGGTAAAATCTTTTCCTAAAAATTTTTCAATGGTTTTAGCTTTTGCCGGAGATTCAACTATGACTAAATTATCTTTCATAATTATTAATGTATATATATAAATGTGTAAATATTGATAATTTATATAAAAAGATTTATTTAAAATTAAATTATCAATAATTTTGACAAAAAAAATAAATTATTTTATAAAACTCTTAAAATAATACTAAAAATATTTTTTTTGCTAATATTTAAATACAAAATAAATTTTAAAATAAATTATTTATTATATTTACGCCAAATAGTTATTTTATGACAGAAAACTCTAAAATAAAAAAAAGATACAGAAGAATTATTATTATACTTTGGGTTTTATTTTTAATTCCTTTAATATCGATAGGTACTTTGTTTTTTATGATCTCGAACGGAGATTTGGGCTTTATGCCTTCGTTTGAAGATTTAGAAAATCCCAGAACAAATTTAGCAACGGAAGTTTATACATCGGATCAACAATTATTAGGTAAATATTTTAAAGAGAATAGGTCTAATGTAAAATATTCAGATTTGTCGCCTTATTTGGTTAATGCTTTGATTGCAACGGAAGATGCTCGTTTTTTTGATCATTCCGGTATAGATTTTAAAAGTTTAATGCGTGTAATTTTTAAAACAATTATTGGTGGAAAAACAACTTCCGGTGGAGGAAGTACTATATCTCAGCAATTGTCGAAAATGCTTTTTCCCAGACAAAAGTTTAAGTCGAAAAAAGATATTATAATCAGAAAATTTAAAGAATGGGTAATAGCAATAAAGTTAGAAAAAAGATATACAAAAGAGGAGATACTAACACTATATTTTAATAAATTTGATTTTTTAAATCTTGCGGTTGGTATTAAATCTGCAGCTAAAGTTTATTTTAATACAACTCCCGATTCGTTAAAAATAGAGCAAGCAGCAATGTTAGTGGGTATGGCAAAAAACCCTTCTCTTTTTAATCCTTTACGTCGTCCCGATACAACATTACATAGAAGAAACGTTGTTTTAAATCAAATGTATAAATATAAATATATTACCAAAAATCAATACGATTCGTTAAAACAATTACCATTAGAGATTAATTTTCAGAAAGTAGATCATAAACTTGGTATTGCTCCATATTTTAGAGAATATCTTAGAAGACAATTAACTGCAAAAAAACCAAATCGTAATAATTATTACGATATCTCACAATTTAAAGTTGATTCGTTAAAATGGTTAAATGATCCGTTTTATGGTTGGTGTAATAAAAACAAAAAAGCTGATAGTTCGTCATATAACATATATAAAGACGGATTAAAAATTTATACAACCTTAAACTATAAAATGCAAGTTTATGCCGAACAAGCAGTAAAAGAACATTTGTTTAACGATTTACAAATAGCATTTTTTAAAGAACAAAAAAATCGCAAAAAAGCTCCATTTGCTTGGAATGTATCGCAAAAACAAATTGATAAGATAATGGATGCATCAATGAGACGAAGCGATAGGTATAAAAAATTAAAAAAACAAGGGTTAAGTGAGGATTCAATAAAAGCTATTTTTACAAGTGTAAAATTTCATATGAACATTTTTTCTTTACATGGCGAGATAGATACAATGCTTACTCCAATGGACTCGATAAGATATTATAAATATTTTTTACATGCAGGATTAATGTCGATGGACCCTCATACAGGTTATGTAAAAGCTTATGTGGGAGGAACAAATTTTAAACATTTTCAGTTTGACCATGTTACTCTGGGAAAACGACAAGTAGGTTCTACTTTTAAACCTTTTTTATATACATTAGCAATGCAAGAAGGATATTCGCCTTGTTATAAAGTCCCGAATGTTCCTGTAAGTTTTATATTGCCTAATGGAAAAACTTGGACACCTAAAAATGCTGATAAAACAAAACACGATGGCAAAATGGTAACTTTACGTTGGGGATTGGCAAATTCGGTAAATTCAATATCGGCATGGTTAATGAAACAATTTAACCCTTATGCTGTAATTAATATTGCTAGAAAAATGGGAGTAACAAGTTATATAGAACCTGTTCCTGCAATTTGTTTAGGTACACCGGATATATCTCTTTATGAAATGGTAGGAGCTTTTAGTACTTTTGCAAATAAAGGAGTTCATGTTACGCCAATATTTGTTACACGTATAGAGGATAAAGACGGAAATGTTTTGGCAATATTTAAACCAAAATCAAACGAGGCAATGAGCGAAAAGACAGCATACCTTATGATAAATCTTTTAGAGGGAGTTGTGCTTGGCGGAACAAGTATGAGATTGCGATTTAAATATCATTTGACAAATGATATAGGAGCAAAAACAGGAACAACACAAAATCAATCTGATGGTTGGTTTATGGGATTAGTTCCTAATTTAGTTACAGGATGCTGGGTTGGAGGCGAAGACAGAGGGATACACTTTAGAGGAATACGTCTAGGACAGGGAGCAAATATGGGACTTCCTATATGGGCTTTGTATATGCAAAAAGTATATGCTGATAGCACATTGGGATATTCTAAAAAAACAAGATTTGAACGTCCTCCGGGCTTAAAAGTGGAATTAGATTGTAAAAAGTATGATAAAATACATAAACAAGATAATATAATTAATAATAACTATAATTTTAATAATTAAACATATAATACAATGAATAAAATTTATGATAATGCCAAAGATGCAATAAAGGGTATAGAAAGTGGTATGACTTTAATGCTTGGAGGATTTGGGCTTTGTGGAATACCCGAAAATGCAATTAATGCTTTGGTTGAAAGCAATGTAAATAACCTTACATGCATATCAAATAATGCAGGAGTTGACGATTTTGGATTAGGGTTATTACTAAAAAAACATCAAATAAAAAAAATGATATCGTCATACGTAGGAGAAAACAAAGAATTTGAACGCCAACTTTTAAGCGGAGAATTAGAAGTTGAACTAAATCCGCAAGGAACTTTGGCTGAAAGAATTAGAGCAGGAGGAGCAGGTATTCCCGCTTTTTTTGTTCCTGCAGGATACGGAACAGAAGTAGCCGAAGGTAAAGAAGTTAGAGAATTTAACGGTAAAATGCATTTGTTAGAACATGCTTTAGTAGCCGATTTTGCTATAGTAAAAGCTTGGAAAGCAGATGCATACGGAAATCTTGTTTTTAGAGAAACTGCAAATAACTTTAATAACATGATGGCAAGTGCCGGCAAAATTACAATAGCCGAGGTTGAAGAAATTGTTCCTGTTGGAGCAATAGACCCAAACCAAGTACACACTCCCGGAATTTTTGTGCAAAGAGTGTTTAAAGGCGAGAAATTTGAGAAAAGAATAGAATTTATAACCGAAAGATAAAAAAATATAATTATGGCTTTAGATAAAAATGGAATAGCAAAACGTATAGCTCAAGAGTTAAAAGACGGATTTTATGTAAATCTAGGTATTGGAATACCAACACTTGTTGCTAATTATATACCAAAAGGAGTAGAAGTTATTTTACAGTCGGAGAACGGACTTTTAGGAATAGGACCTTTTCCCGAAAAAGGAAAAGCTGATGCCGATTTAATTAACGCAGGAAAACAAACGGTAACAGCAATACCCGGTGCTGCTTTTTTCGATTCGGCAACAAGTTTTGCAATGATTAGAGGAGGACATGTAGATTTAACTGTTCTCGGAGCTTTTGAAGTAACTGATAAAGGAGATATTGCAAGTTGGAAAATACCCGGTAAAATGGTCAAAGGAATGGGTGGAGCTATGGACTTGGTTGCTTCTGCAAAAAATATAATAGTGGCAACTACTCATACCGATAGAAACGGTAAATCAAAATTGTTAAAAAAATGTTCGTTGCCTTTGACCGGTGTTAAATGTGTAAAAAGAATTGTTACCGATTTAGCGGTAGTAGATGTAACCGA
The DNA here is from genome assembly GCA_026985625.1 of Bacteroidales bacterium. Taxonomy (GTDB): domain Bacteria; phylum Bacteroidota; class Bacteroidia; order Bacteroidales; family JAFGXI01; genus JALSQC01. The sequence goes on from JALSQC010000369.1 coordinate 25,372, forward strand.
TAAAGGGTTTAAACTAATAGAAAGAGCCCCCGGCGTAAGTGTTGACGAAATTAAACAAAAAACCGAAGGAAAATTAATTGTAGAAGGCGATATTCCCGAAATGAAATTATAATTTACTGTTGTAAATAAATTAATAAAGGTTGTTGGTTAATTTTGTATCTTTACAATAATCAACAATCTTTTTTTTTGAGTTTATTTTTATAAAATGTTAAAAACATCAATTTTAAAAGAAAATATTATAATAGCTTTTAAAGCTGTTAAGTCAAATTCTTTAAGGACAATAATTACCATATTAATTATTGCATTTGGAATAATGTCGTTGGTAGGAACTTTAACAGCTATAGACTCGATAAAAGGCTCTTTAAACAGCCAGTTTACAAGTATGGGAGCAAACTCTTTTAAAATTCAGAATTGGACTTTAAAAATTAAATTCGGAAAAGGAAAACGTAAAACAAATTTAT
>JALSQC010000370.1 GCA_026985625.1 Bacteroidales bacterium
AAAAATTAAAATTATTCTATCATTATCATTTATAATGATAAGCTTATTAAGTTTCTCACAAATACTTTCTAAAGACTTTAAAGTATCAGTAGCAAAACCATACAAAGTAATCGATGCAGGAAGCAAAGAATACCTATCATTAGACAACGGAACTGTTATAATGGTAAAAATGGGAAAAGGAATTGTGCACATACAAAAATTTGATGTAAACAAAATGCAAGAAATATCACGCACCGAATATAAAGACCTGCCAAAAGGAGCAATCTTTCAAGCACTAGTAAAATTACAAAACAAAGTTTACTACATTTACCAAGTATATAACAAAAAAAACAAAAACTACGACGTTTACTCTCGCGAAATAAACACAACCACAGCAAAATTCGAAACACCAAAAAAAATAATTACAACAAGCCGTAAAGTTGTAAACTCGCCACGGCCAATCGACATCACAGCAAAAGGAACAGGCTCCTTTATGGGACTAAAAGGATATAAATTTAAAACATACAAATCGTTCGACAACACAAAACTAATGATAAAATACCGATTACGTCCCATTAATAAAGACGATAAAATTAACTACGACGAAATAGGATTTTATGTATTTGATAATAATATGGAAAAACTATGGGGCAAAGAATACAAAATGCCTTATACCGAAGCTCAAATAAACAACATTGCCTATGCCGTAAGCAACAAAGGAAACGCATTAATGCTAATTGCCAATCGCGAAAAAAAAGAATATCAACTATTTAATATCGATAAAGACAAATTAACACAACATAACTTAGGAATATCCACAGATAAACTAATTCGAAAACTCGAAATTAAAGAAAAAAAAGACGGAAAATTTATTTGCGGAGGATTTTATGCAAACGGTATCGAATTTAAAATGTCGTTTAGTGGAGGCACATTTATGATTAACATAAACGGATTAATATACTTTGTAATGGATAACCAAGGAAACGTTTCAAACCTAAACACATTCGATTTTACAAAAGACTTTATAAAACAAAACCTAAGCGACCGACAAAAGAAAAAAATCGATACACGCGAAGCCAAAGGAAAAGCAGGAATAGAAAACCTTGCACTAATAAAATTTATTATTAAAGACAACGGCTCAGCATATTTCGTAGGCGAACGTCAATGGACAAGAAAAGAATTTTACGGAACATCACAACAATATGTAACACACCTATCAAACGTTATAGTTATAAAAATTAATAACGACGGAAGCTTAGGTTGGATGAAAAAACTTGCAAAAAATCAAGCAGGAATAAACGGAGCAGGACAAATGGGAATAGCATATATGGAAGGAAAAAATGCCGACTACGTTGCATATATCGACAATCCCAAAAATATAGCATTAGATGCAAACGGAGGAGTGCCGTCGGCACACAAGGACGGACTTGGAGGCTATCTTACAACATACAAAATTAACCACAAAGACGGAAACCTTACAAAACACACTATTTGCGATATGAAAAACATAAAAGGATACCGGGCATATCAATTTAAACCATATCGTATATTTAAAGCAGCCGAAGGAACATTTTTAATGGAAATATACATTAAAAAGAAACAAGACACAATGGTAAAATTCGAACTACAAAACCAATAAACATCAAAATATTAAAATTGTAGACAAATTGTTAATTACTTGTTAACAACAAGGTTTTTTTTGTTAAAAACAGAAAATTAAACTCTATTGATAAAGATATTTTTAATAGTATTTTTGTAAAAAATAATTTTAAAAATAAATATGACAAAAATTATAGCAATAGCAAATCAAAAAGGAGGAGTTGGAAAAACAACAACAGCAATAAACTTAGCGGCAGGATTAGCAATATTAGAACAAAAAGTATTAATTATAGACGCCGACCCACAAGCCAATGCCACATCAGGTTTAGGCTTTGATTTACGAAACATAAAAATAAGCATATACGATACATTAATCGACGAAAAACACCCAAAAGACGTAATCTTAGAAACCGAAACACCCGGACTATCAATAATACCATCGAATATCGACTTAGTAGGAGCCGAGATAGAAATGCTAAACAAAAATAATCGCGAAAAAAATATGAAAATAGTAATCGATAAAATAAAAACCGATTACGACTATATAATAATAGACTGCTCACCATCATTAGGACTACTAACAGTAAACGCACTTACAGCCGCCGACTCGGTTATTATTCCCGTTCAATGCGAATACTTTGCACTCGAAGGATTAGGCAAATTATTAAATACAGTAAGAATAATACAAGGCGACCTTAACCCGGAACTTAAAATCGAAGGCTTTCTACTAACAATGTATGACTCAAGACTAAACTTATCGAACCAAGTAGTAGAAGAAGTTCGCAAACACTTTCAACAAATGGTATTTAAAACCATTATACAACGAAATGTAAAATTAAGCGAAGCCCCAAGTTTCGGCAAACCAATAATTACATACGATGCCGCATCAAAAGGAGCAATAAATTACTTAAACTTGTCTCGCGAATTACTACAAAAAAACAATAAAACAAAAATAAAAAACGACGAAAAAATACTAAATTAATATATGGCAAAAAAAACAGCTTTAGGAAAAGGATTAGGAGCTTTAATTAAAGAAGCCGAAGAAACAAAAAAAACCGTTAACGGAATAATCGAAATAGATATAAACAAAATAGAAACAAACCCGTTTCAACCAAGAACAAATTTTGATAACGATGCCCTAGACGAACTTGCCGCATCTATCAAAAAATTAGGAATTATACAACCAATAACTGTTAGAAAAATTAAAGACAAAGACAAATTTCAATTAATATCCGGCGAACGACGCTACCGTGCATCAAAAATAGCAAAACTAAAAACCATACCCGCATACATTCGCACTGCCGACGACCAAGGAATGTTAGAAATGGCTCTCGTCGAAAACATACAACGACAAGACTTAGACTCTATCGAAATTGCAATTACATACAAACGACTAATCGACGAGTGCAAACTTACACAAGAAAACCTTAGCGAAAGAGTAGGAAAAAACCGATCGACAATAACAAACTACCTGCGACTATTAAAATTACCTGCCGAAATACAACTTGGCATACGAAACAAAAAAATATCTATGGGACACGCACGAGCAATTATATCAATTGACGATGCCGAAACCCAACTAATGATATACAAACAAATTATTAAATACGGATTCTCTGTTCGCAAAGTCGAAGAAATTGTAAGAGAACTCGACGGAAAAGAAATAACAAAGAACAAACCCAAACCAAAAAAAATTACACCAAAAGAATATCTGGGACTACAAAAACACCTTACAAACTTTTTTAAAACCAACGTAGAATTTAAACGAAACAATAAAGGAAAAGGTAAAATCGTTATTAACTTTAAAAACGACGAAGAATTAGAAAAAATTATAAGCGTTTTAGATAAAATATCTAAGTAAATAATTTTGTGAGATATAATAAAATATTATATATAACCGGTTTTTTAATTTTAGGATTAACAGCAAAATCCCAAGAAACAGACACATTAAAAACAAAACACTCGCCAAAATTAGCAACTGTATTATCAGCAATTATACCCGGATCAGGACAAATATATAACAAAAAATACTGGAAAACACCCATAATATACATTGGCGGAGCAACAACAATTTATTTAGCAACTGACTACCACAAAAACTACATACGATTTAAAACCGCTTACGATGCCATTACCGACGACGACCCAAACACAATAGACGAATTTAACGGACAACTACCATTAGACGATATTAAATACTGGCGAAACAAATATCGTAGATATATGGAAATAAACATTATAGCAACAGCAGGAATTTATATTCTTAACATTGTAGATGCTACAGTAGATGCAAACTTTTACGATTACGATATATCCGACGATTTATCACTAAAAATAACACCCGATGTAAAATATAATTACTGCAGTAAAACAAATTTTAACTCTTACGGAATAAAACTAAAACTAAAATTTTAATAAAATAAATTTGCAGTCAGTTAATTAACTTTTATCTTTGATAACAAAAATCAAAATTTATGAGTATAAACATAAAATACATTATTGCAACAATAACCATAATATTTATAACACATACAATTGCTTTTGCAAATTATAAAGATAAAGACACAAGCATAACAGTAGAAACACAACAAATACAAAACAAACTCGATAGCCTTACAAACCTTTGGTATATAAAACTAACCATTAACAACGACACAACAACAAACTATGCAATATCCGACTCAAACTACGTTTTATACGACAGCATAATTGTTCAACAATTACAATCAATAGAACAAGAAGTAAAACTAACATATAACGACAAAGTTAAAGCATTTATAAACCTTTATGCAAACAAACGCCGAAAACAAGTAAGTTCGTTAATAGACTTAAGCCGAATTTACAACCCTATAATCGAAGCCGCACTCGACAAATACAACCTGCCTTTAGAATTAAAATACCTACCCATAATAGAATCGGCATTTAACCAACGAGCCGTTTCGCGTGCCGGAGCTACCGGACTTTGGCAATTTATGTACACCACCGGAAAAATGTATAACCTCGAGATAAACTCATTTGTCGACGAACGTCGCGACCCTGTAAAATCATCAGAAGCAGCAGCCAAATTTCTTAACGATTTATATAAAATTTATAACGACTGGACACTTGTTATTGCTGCATATAATTGCGGACCCGGAAACGTAAACAAAGCTATAAAACGTTCTAAAGGAAAAACAAATTTTTGGGAAATATACAACAAACTACCACGCGAAACACGAGGTTACGTCCCCGCATTTATAGCCGCCGATTACATTATGCACTACTACAAAAACTACAATATTATTCCACTAAAAATAAACTTTCCGTCGATTACCGACACAATTATGCTAACACACAAACTACATTTGCAACAAGTAGCCGATGTTATGCAAATTAATATAGACGAACTTCGCGATTTAAACCCACAATACCGTAAAGATATAATCCCTGCAAAACCCGACAAAACATACCCTTTACGTTTACCTTTTAAATCGTCAACCGATTTTATCGAAATGCAAGACTCAATTTTTGCATATAAAGATACAATATTTTTTGCACCCGACCGCCCAATTATAATTCCTCCAAAATACAACGCAAAAAACGATTACACACCCCCTCCACCATCAAAAAATATGGCAAAAATCTTTTACACCGTAAAAAGTGGCGACAATGTAGGATTCATTGCCGAATGGTTTAATATTCGCGTATCAGATTTAAGATACTGGAATAATATACACCGAAACCTTATTAAAGGAGGTCAAAAACTTGTAATTTATGTCCCAAAAAACAAAATATCGCATTACAAAAAAATAAACTCAATGAGTTTTGCCCAAAAACAAAAAATGATAGGGAAAACAGTTACAGCCGAAAAAACAAAACCCAAAAAAAACTACAAAAACTCAAAATTTGTATATTATACAGTCCGCAGAGGCGATAACTTTTGGACAATAGCCCGAAAATATCCCGGAGTATCAAATACCGATATTATGCGTTTAAATAATATAAAAAACGAACGCGGTTTAAAACCGGGACAAAAAATAAAGATTAAACGCAAAAGTTAAAATACGGTTATGAAACCTTTTCAGAGCCTGATATTTCTATTACTAGTAACTATTTTTGTTACACTAATATCGTATTTGCTTGCTTTTCAGGATATTAACTTTTTTAATATATATAAAATTAAACCAATTAATTTTGCCGATATAATTAAACAAGATACAACAAAAACAGTTGATATATCGTCGATAATTGAAAATAACAAAGAATCCTTAAAAGAAAACCTAAAAAAAGAATCTGTAAAAGATACCGTTTCGATAATAATAAAAACCGACTCATCAAAAATAAAATTAAAATCTACAGCTCTAAAAATCGAAAACCTAAAATCAAAAATTTATAATCTCGAGTTTCCAAACAATAACAAATCACAATTATATAATTTTTTTAAAAACCTTATTTACTCAAAAAAAACCATTCACGTTTTGCATATTGGCGACTCGCAACTCGAGGGCGATCGCATAACATCGTTTATACGAAATAAATTTCAAAAAAAATTCGGAGGTAGCGGCGTGGGACTAATTCCCGCTAAACGTTTGGTAAAAGCTTTCTCGCTTAACCAAAAATCATCTGATAACTGGCGACGTTACAGCGTTGCAAATACACACAATAATGTTATATTCTCGCGTTCGTCAATAATGGGTGGATTTTGCAGATACACAAAATTTTACAACGACACATTAAAAGACACAACAGTTTATTCGGCAACAATAAACATAGAGGCATCATCGTCGTCGTATTATCTCGACAGAAACTATAAACAAATTAAAATATTTTACGGAAACAATTTTAAACCGTTTTTTATAGAACTTTACGACAACGACAAACTACTTGATTTTTCTACGGCAATGTCAGGAAAATCACTAAAAATATACAAATACAAATTTAAAAAAACACCAAAAAAACTTATTATAAAATTTACAGGCAAAGATAGTCCCGACGTTTACGGCATATCACTCGAAGGAACATCGGGAGTTGTTTTCGACAATATTGCAATACGCGGAAGCTCAGGAACATTTTTTACAAGGCTAAATCAATCGGTTACAAAACAAATACTTAAAGAATTAAACACCAAAATGTTAATACTCGAATTTGGAGGAAATGCCGTGCCATACATAAAAGACAAAAAAGGAGCCGCAAGTTACGGTAGATGGTTTTATTCGCAACTAATAAATCTAAAATCAAAAATAAACGGATTACCTATTATAGTTATAGGTCCTGCCGATATGTCAACAAAAGAAAACAGCAAATTTGTAACATATCCAAATCTAAAATATGTTCGCGAAGAAATGCGAAAACAATGCTTTAAAGCCGGCTGTATTTACTGGGATATGTATAAAGCAATGGGAGGCGAAAACTCTATGCCTCAATGGGTAAACGCCGACCCTCAACTTGCAATATCAGATTATACACACTTTACAAGCAAAGGAGCAAAAATTATAGCTAATATGTTTTATAACTCTTTAATATACGAATATAACGAGTATCTAAAAACAATAAAAAAACAAAATAAATTAAAAAAAATATCGTGATAAGAAAAAATAAAATATCGATATTAATAATAACATTTACGGTTTTAATTACAAAAATAAATTTAGCCCAATTTAGTTCGTATCCTCTTGATATAGATTATTA
>JALSQC010000371.1 GCA_026985625.1 Bacteroidales bacterium
AAGAAAAAGTTTTTTTATTAAATCTTTTTGTCCTTTACGGTTAAGTTCGTTTATAATTTTATTGCGGTATTCTTTTTTATACCAGAAGAAATATTTTCGTTGGCTTAGTTTTTCGTCTTTTGTTTTTGGCGTATATATTTTTTCTAATGTATATGGATTAATGCCTGTGTAGTATATTACTGTTGATAGTGTCATTGGTGTTGGGGTTAAATCTTGTATTTGTTCGAGTCTAAAATTAAGATTTTTAGTTTTTATTGCCAAATCGCACATATCCTCGTTATTGCTTGCCGGGTGTGATGATATAAAATAAGGTATGAGTTGTTGATTAAGATTGTTTTGCTTGTTTATTTTATCGAAATAATCTTTAAATTTATAAAATAATTTAAAGCTTGGTTTTCGCATAAGTTTAAGAACTTTGTCTGATGTGTGTTCGGGTGCTATTTTTAATCGTCCTGATATGTGATGTTTTATAAGTTGTTCGAGATATTCTTTTCCTGATTTTGTAATATTTTTTTTTTCGGTATCGAAAAGTAAGTCGTAGCGAATACCGCTTCCTATAAATGCTTTTTTTATTTTTGGGTGTTTTGATATTTCTTTATATAGTTGTGTTAATTTGTTATGGTCGTAATTAAGATTATCACAAATTTTAGGAAATATACAAGATGGACGCGAACAGGCATCGCATATTTTTAAATCTTTTCCTTGTAATTTATACATATTTGCCGATGGACCTCCAATATCTGATATATATCCTTTAAAATCGGGCATTTCTGTAATTTTATTAACTTCGTTTATAATTGATTTTTTTGAACGACTTGATATAAATTTACCTTGATGTGCCGATATTGTGCAAAAGCTACAACCTCCGAAACAGCCACGGTGTATATTTACCGAAAATTTTATTGTTTCATAAGCCGGAATTGTTCCGCGCTTTGCATATTTAGGGTGGGGCATACGTGTATATGGCAGGTCGAAACTTGCATCTATTTCGGCTTCGGTAAGTTTTGGAAATGGAGGATTAACAACTATAATTGAGTTTTTGTATGCTTGTAAAAGTTGTTTAGCGTTAATTTTATTTGATTCGGTTTCGATGTTTTTAAAATTTTTTGCAAATTTTATTTTGTCTCTAAGACATTCTTCGTGAGAAAAAAGTTCTATTTTATTATAATTATTATTTAGCTCGTTTTTGTTATTTTTATTTATAACAAAAGCTGTTTGTTTTATGTCTTTTAGTTCGTAAATAGATTTTCCGTTAGATAAATTATTAAGAATTTGTTTTATTGGTTTTTCGCCCATTCCATAAACAAGCAGGTCGGCTCCCGAACTTATTAAAATGCTTGGTAGCAATTTATTTTGCCAGTAATCGAAATGAGTAAACCGGCGTAACGATGCTTCTATTCCTCCAATTATTACGGGAGTATCGGGAAAAAGTTTTTTTAATATTTTAGTGTATTCAATTGTAGGGTAGTTTGGTCTAAAACCACTAATATTTCCGGGTGTGTATGCATCGTTTGAGCGTAAGCGTTTGTTTGCAGTATAATGATTAACCATAGAATCCATAGAACCTGCAGTTA
>JALSQC010000372.1 GCA_026985625.1 Bacteroidales bacterium
ATCTATGGCACCGTCGTTTCCTGCCGATGTTTCGTTAGTAACACTTGTTGTTGCATAAAAATTAGCACAAGGACTTTGGCTTGTAAATACGGTATCGCAATAAGTGTTGTAACAACTATCGTCGGTGTATATTGTTAAACATACAATGTTCATTGTATCGTTGAATGTAAAATAAGGATTTTGTTGTGTTGATGTTTGTCCGTTTCCAAAGTCCCAGCTCCAAGATACTATTGTTGCCAGAGAGTCGGGGTAAGAATAATCGGTAAATTGCACTCCGTAACCTGTGCTATCTACGGTGTAAGTAAAATATGCATTACATTGGGCTTGAGAGTTAACTGCAAATCCTATAGTAAGCATAAACAGTAAAATTGTAAATAATTTTTTCATGATTTTATGTTTTATTTGTTAATAAATTAAATTTCAAATGTAATACTAAATAAAAAGACAAAAGGTTGCATCTATTGTTTTATTATTTTTGTTGAATATATATAATCCCCTTTATTTGTTATAGTTACAATATATAATCCTTTTTTAATATTTGATAAATTAATTTTTGTAGTTTTATTTTTCGATGTATAATTAATTATTTCTTGTGATAAAATATTTTTTAATATAATTGTTTTTTCTCTGTTATAAGTATCGTTAATAATAATAAAGTCATTAACAGGATTTGGGTAAACTGATATTTTGTTTTTTATTTTTTTATCTTTTTTTATGTTAGTAATATAAATATCGTCTATAGTAATAATTATGTTATTTAAAGCGGTATCATTTTTTGATAGATAAACTAATACGGGCTGTGTTGTTTTTCCTGATTTTTCGACATAAATTTTATATGTGCCGTATTCTAAGTTTTTAAATATAAAAAAACCTTGATTATCGGTTAGTCTATAATCTATAATATTGTTATTTGAGTCTAATAATAATACTGTAGTATTTTGTGCGTAAAAAGATTGCGTTTCGTTTTGGTTTTTTGTAAACCAATTTTGATTATATATGTTTGTTTCGAAATTAGAATTTGCTGTGTACATTACATTTCCGGATATTTTACAATTACCGTAATACATATCATTATACGATACTAAATTTATATCTTTGTTAATAGTTGAATCTACATAGAATAAATTTGATTGAGTCCAATATGCAACATTAGAACTGTATGTGGGAAAATATTTTGGATAATAATTTTGTCCTACATTAAAATAAGGAACTGCGTATAGTTTATAATTATTTGGTATAATTCCTAAAAAAGTGTATTCGCCATTATTAATATGAGTATAATTTATTACGGTATTATTATTTATTAATAATACAACTCCGCTCGGAACTAAATTAGAACCCGCAAATATATTTCCTGTTATTGATGTAATATTTGATGTGTCTAAATATACATAAGCAGTTTCGGTTAAATAGCAGCCAATGCTATCGGTAACGCTTACAGAATAACTTCCTGCTGATAACCCGCTAATGTCTTGAGTTGTTGCTCCGTTACTCCAAGAGTAAACGTAAGGTTGAGTTCCTCCGTAAACTGTTAAGTCTATGGCTCCGTCGTTTCCTGCCG
>JALSQC010000373.1 GCA_026985625.1 Bacteroidales bacterium
CCAATTAGACGGAATATTTCATGTATTTTATAAAAATGGCAGAATGTATATAAACGGAGGATACAAAGCCGACCTAAAAAACGGTATATGGAACTTTTACGACAAACAAGGTAAACTTACCAAAACAATAGAATACATTAATGGAATAGCTACTAATCAAAACGAATTAGATTCAATAGAAAATGCAATGATAAAAGAATGGGAAAGCCAAAAAGGTAAATTTGCCGAACCCGATGTTAATAAATTTTTTAACCCAAGACGATAAACCATAATGCAAAATAAAAAAGTACTTATTGCAATGAGTGGAGGTGTAGATAGCTCTGTTGCCGCATATTTGTTAAAAAAACAAGGATACGATATAGTTGGTTTAACAATGAAAGTATGGGATTACATAAATAAACGCTGGCGAAACGAAAAATCAATAGAAGATGCTCAAAAAATAGCCGACGATTTAAACTTTCCGCTACATATTGTCGATTTAGAAGATAAATTTAACAAAATAATAATTCAAAATTTTATTAACGAATACACAAACGGAAGAACCCCAAACCCCTGTGTTTTATGTAATAAAACAATAAAATGGGGAGCATTTTTAGAACTTGCCGATAAATACAATTGCGACTATTTAGCATCGGGACATTACATAAAACTACGAAACGAAAACAACCGCTACATTATATCAAAATCCAACGACACACATAAAGACCAATCGTATTTTCTTTGGGCAGTATCGCAACAAAGCCTTAGCCGTGCAATTTTTCCTTTGGCAAATTACACTAAACCACAAGTAAAAGAAATGGCAATAAAATTCGGAATAAAACACATAGCTCAAAAAAAAGAAAGTAGCGAAATTTGTTTTGTCCCAAACGACGATTATCGCTCGTTTCTTAAAATATCAATACCCGATTATAATAAAAAAATTATACCCGGCGATTTTATCGACACATCAGGCAAAATACTTGGAAAACATAAAGGACTCGTAAACTATACAATAGGACAACGACGTGGTTTAGAAATAGCAGTTGGATATCCACTATATGTTTTAAAATTAGATGTCGAAAAAAATCAAGTTATACTTGGACAAAAAAACGAACTAAGCACAAACAAATTACGTATTAAAGATTACAATCTTATGAAATACGATAACCTTAAAACAGGTCAAGAATTTGAAACAAAAATACGATATAAAAATCAAGGTTTTACAAGCCGTATTACAAAAATTGATAAACAAAATATCGAATTTGAATTTTACGATAAAATTTATGGCGTTACTCCCGGACAATCAGCAGTATTTTACGAGGGTAACGACTTAATAGGAGGAGGTATAATTTGTTAAAAAAAATTACATACATAACATTAATAATATTTTTTATTTTCTCGTGTAAAAAAGACGATAAAATATCTGACATAAAAAATATAGATTACTCATATTATCCGCTAAAAACAGGAAACTACATAATATACGATGTTACCGAGATTAATATAGATAAAGCAATAGGGATTTACGATACAACAAAATATCAACTTAAAGAGTATGTCGAATCTAAATTTACAGGTTCAAACGGAAAAACACAATATCGTATCGAAAGATATAAACGAAAAAACGATACAATTCCATGGACAATATCAGATGTGTGGGCAATTTATTTTTTAGATAACAAACTTGTTAAAGTAGAAGAAAATATACCAATTATAAAAATAAACTTTCCGGTAAAAAAAGATAAATCGTGGGACGGTAACAAATTAAATACACTAGACAGCACTCTTTTTACAATAACAGATATAAACATACCCGATACTGTTAACTCAATATGTTTTGACTCGGTTCTTACAGTTACAATATCCGACAACGAAAGCCTTATCAACAAAAAACTTATTTACAATAAATATGCAAAAAATATAGGTTTAATTTATAAAGTTAATATAGATATAAACTCACAACCCGATAACGGAAACCCCATAGATATTACAATCCCAATAGAAGAAAGAATAACAACCGGAACTATTTACAAACAAAAAATTATATCGTATAACGTATTACCTTAGATACACAATAAAAATTATTCTTTATAATTCTTAACTTTATTAATATTTCTTTTTAAACCGTCAAATCCTGTTCGTTTTAAAGGCGAATTTTTAAATACATTATTAAAATCTTGTTCGTTAATATTATCCCAATCGCAGTATTTAAAATCTTTTATAACATCAAGTATATTAAAATCATTAATTTTAGAAAAAACAGGTTTATTATTCCACGGACAAACATCTTGACAAATATCGCAACCAAAAATATAATTTTTAAAATCAAGATTTAAATCATTTTTAAAATCGCCCTTATGCTCAATTGTAAGATACGATATACATTTATTTGCATTTACAACATAAGGCTCGTCTATAGCACCCGTAGGACAAGCATCTATACATCGGCTACAACTACCGCAATAATCGTTAACAGGTTTGTCGTAAACCAAATCTAAATCAATAACAATTTCGCCTATAAAGAAAAACGAGCCCATTTCTTTATTTATCAAGCAAGAATTTTTTCCTTGCCACCCAAGTCCTGCTCTAACAGCCCATTGTTTTTCGAGAACAGGAGCCGAATCAACAAAAACTCGTCCCGATACTTTTTTTAAATCACTGTTAATATAATCAAAAAGTTTATAAAGCTTATCTTTTAATATTTTATGATAATCGTTACCATAAGCATATTTCGACACTTTATAAGTTTTATTAATTTGTTTATCGTTAGGGTAATAATTTAAAGCAACAAGAATTAAAGATTTTGCATTATTAACCATTTTGGTAATATCAAAACGCTTGTCGATATTACGCTTCATATAAAGCATATCGGCAGCAAAACCTTTATCAATCCATTTTTTATAATTAGATATTGTTTTTAAATCAAACTCGTTAGCCTTAACAATCTTACAATCGTTAAAACCTAAATCTTTTGCTTTAAGTTTAATTAATTCCGAATATTTTTTTGTATTATTATTCAATAAAAAAACAATTAAAAATATTAAATAAATAAAATTTATCTGCTAAATTAAACTTATATTTTATTTTTGCAATTAAAATAAAAAATTATGGAGATATCAACAAAATATAATCCTAAAAATATAGAGGATAAATGGTATAAATACTGGTTGGATAATAAACTCTTTGAGTCAAAACCCGATAATCGCGAACCATATACAATAGTTATTCCACCACCAAACGTAACAGGAGTTTTACATATGGGGCACATGTTAAACAATACCATTCAAGATGTTTTAGTACGACGAGCCCGAATGTTAGGCAAAAATGCATTGTGGGTACCCGGTACCGACCATGCATCTATAGCAACCGAAGCAAAAGTTGTTAATAAATTAAAAAAAGACGGTATAAATAAAAACGATTTATCGCGTAACGAGTTTCTTAAATATGCATGGGAATGGAAAGAAAAACACGGAGGGATAATACTCGAACAACTTAAAAAACTCGGAGCATCTTGCGATTGGTCGCGCACCAAATTTACAATGGATAAAGACTTATCGGAAAGCGTAATTAAAGTTTTTGTAGATTTATACAACAAAGGACTAATTTATAGAGGTGTTAGAATGGTAAATTGGGACCCATCGGCTTTAACAGCAATTTCTGACGAAGAGGTTATATACAAAGAAGAACAATCGAAACTTTATTACATACGATACAAAATAAACGGCGAAAACGATTACATAACCATAGCAACAACACGTCCCGAAACAATACTTGGCGACTCGGCTGTTTGTATAAACCCTAACGACAAACGATTTTCCCATTTAAAAGGCAAAAAAGTAGTTGTTCCGTTAATAAACCGTGTTATTCCGATTATTACCGACGAATATGTAGATATGGAATTTGGTACAGGCTGCCTTAAGATTACTCCCGCACACGACATTCACGATTACGAGATAGGAATAAAACATAATCTCGAAATTATTGATATTATAGACGACAACGGAAAATTAAACTCAAAAGCACAAATCTTTGTAAATCAAGACCGTTTTGATGTTCGCAAAAATATAATTCCCGAACTCGAAAAAGCCGGTAACCTTGTAAAAATAGAGGATTATGTTAATAAAGTAGGATATTCCGAAAGAACAAACGTTGTTATAGAGCCAAAACTATCGATGCAATGGTTTGTTAAAATGAAAGACCTTGTAAAACCTGCAACCGAAAATGTTATAAACGATAATATTAAATTTTTTCCTAAAAAATTTAAAAATACTTATCGCCATTGGATGGAAAACGTAAAAGACTGGAATATATCGCGACAATTATGGTGGGGACATCGTATTCCTGCATATTACATTAAAGATACAAACGATTTTGTAGTTGCCGAAACCATAGAACAAGCTCTTGAACTTGCAAAACAAAAAACTAACGATAATAATCTTACCATTAAAGATTTACATCAAGACGAAGATGTATTGGATACATGGTTCTCGTCGTGGTTATGGCCAATAACAGTATTTGATGGAATACGTAATCCCGATAACGACGAAATAAAATATTATTATCCTACAAACGATTTGGTTACAGCACCCGAAATTATTTTCTTTTGGGTTGCACGAATGATAATATCCGGATACGAATACCGAAACGATAAACCTTTTAAAAATGTGTATTTTACAGGAATAGTTCGCGATAAACTACGCCGAAAAATGTCAAAATCGTTAGGAAACTCGCCCGACCCTATTAAATTAATCGAAAAATACGGAGCCGATGGTGTGCGTGTAGGAATGTTACTTTGCTCGCCTGCAGGTAACGATTTAATGTTTGACGAATCGCTAACCGAACAAGGACGAAATTTCTCTAATAAAATATGGAATGCCTTTAGATTAATTAAATCGTGGAAAGTTGATAAAAATATAGAACAACCCGAGAGTTCTAAAATTGCTGTAGATTGGTTCGATAATATTCTTAGTAAATCGTTAAACCAAATAAACGAAAACTTTAATAAGTTTAGACTATCGGAGTCATTAATGATTATATATAAACTATTTTGGGACGAGTTCTCATCGTGGTATCTCGAAATAATAAAACCCGAATATCAAAAACCAATAGATAAAATAACTTACGAAAAAACTATTGATATTTTCGAAAAATTATTAAAAATACTACACCCGTTTATGCCGTTTATTACCGAGGAATTATGGCAAACTATTAAAAAACGTAACAGTATAATGATTGCCGAAATGCCAAAACAAAATAAAAATATAAATAACGATTTAATTAATAATTTCGATTTTGCTAAAGAAATAATATCAAATATTAGAAATATTAGAAATAATAAAAACATACCTAACAAAGAAAAATTATCGTTAAAAGTTAAATCGGCACAACAAAACACAAATATTTATTCTGTAATAAAAAAACTTGCAAACATAGATGATATTGAGTTTGTATCGAATAAAATTAGCAATACAATATCGTTTATTGTAGGAACTACCGAGTTTTATATTCCTTTTGGCGATATTATAAATATTAACGAAGAAATAAAAAAACTCGAGGAGGAACTTAAATATCAAAAAGGATTTTTAATATCGGTAGAAAAAAAATTGAGTAATGAAAGATTTGTAAATAATGCACCCAAAAATGTTGTCGATAACGAAAAGAAAAAACTAACCGATGCCAATAATAGAATAAAATCTATTACCGAACAAATAAAAATATTAAAAAATAATTAAACAATTACAAACCTTGTGTGCAATTTTGGCAAATATCTATTTTTGCTCTATTGTTTTTTATGGAATCTCTAAATTTATAATATTTAGTGTTATTCCATATTTGTTTAAAATTATGAGTATTTATATTACCTAATTTATATTTTGCATCTTTATCAAAACAACAAGGAACAACATCGCCGTCCCAAGTAATAACCGACGATGTCCACATTCGGTAACAATTATTTTTTAATTTATTTTTAATTTTATAGTTACCGTTTTTATCTTTTACGTAACGCGAGTATTTACTTATTGTTGGTATTAAATTATAATCTTTTTTTAAATCGTATATTTGTGCGGTTTTTAGTTTATATTTATCAACTTTAAGTTGCTTTGCCAAATTAAAAAAATCTTTTATTTGATGTTGATTATGCCTAAAAACTAAAAACTGTAGCTCAATTACGGGAAGCTTAGATTTTAGATTTTTTTTTACTTCGATTATATTTTTTATTCCTGATATTACTTTATTAAAGTCTCCGTTTTGCCTATATTTCTCGTATTCGGTTTGCGATGTTCCATCTAAAGATATTATTAATTTGTTTAATCCCGATTTAATTATTTTTTTACAATTTTCTTTGCTTAAATAGTGTCCGTTTGTTGATGTTATTGTGTAAATATTATTTTTTGATGCAATATTTATAAAATCGTATATTTTGCTTGCAATAAACGGCTCGCCCTGAAAATATAAAATTAAAGTAAGTAAATTTTTTTTATTTTGTTTAATTATTTCATTAAATGTTTCTGTTTTTAAATTACCGGTATCTCTATTTAATATTTTTTGTCCGGTAGGACATTGCAAACAATTAAGATTACAAATATTTGTTGGTTCAACAGATAACGAATAAGGTAAACCTTTTATATTTTTACCTTTAAAATAAAAATAAAAAAAATACGATATATTTAGTTTTACGTAATTTGCAATTTTGCCGAAAGTAAGTTTTTTTATTAGCTCAAAAATTTCTTTCAATTTAATATTTTTTTTCGGTTTTTAAAGTTCCGTCTTCGTTGTATTCTTTCCAAACACCTGTTTTTTCGGCAAATTTATAATCACCCTCTTCTTTTTTATTACCGTTTTTATAATAATAAATCCAATGTCCTACCTCGTGGCAGTCCTCGTAATTACCTTCGCTTTTTTTATTACCGTTATCATACCAATCGGTATATTTACCATTCATATAATCATGTTTGTATGTAATTTCTTTTTTTATATTTCCACTCTCAAACCATTCTTTATAAATCCCATCGTATTTACCATCTAAATAATTTGTTAGCATAGACATATTACCATTTTTAAACCAAACTATTTCTACACCGTTTTGTTTTCCGTTTTTATAATGTTGTTCCATAAAAGATTTTCCGTTAGGAAAATACGAATAAGCAACACCCGAAAAAGGTTTTCCGTTGTAGTATTTAAGCTCGCCTTTATCTATTAAATCATCA
>JALSQC010000374.1 GCA_026985625.1 Bacteroidales bacterium
GGCTATTGCATCGGCTTGTTTTATTAAATTTTTTATGTTACTGTTTTGCATTAGGTTTACTTAATATTAAAATTTGCTATAAATTCTTTTAAATACACATTATTAGGTTCTAAATCTTTTACATTTATACGCTTGAATTTTGCATCAGAATAAATACCAATTTTAAATAAACTTATTTTTTTAGCCTTTTTAGTTTACACAAAATACAACCTATCTAACACAATAGTGCAATTATTAATTAATTGTGGCGAAATTGCCATATTTGGATATTTTTAAATACTAATGTTAATTTTACAATTAAGACAAGTAATGCTCTTTAAATTTATTTAAACGATATTTTAAATCTTTAAATTGCTGCTCAGATGTTTGAGACACACAAGCACGTATTCCCTCGCTACGCTCGCTACCTGTTATTTGTAACGATATAGCGGAAATGCCGTAATAAATTAACAGCTCAAGTAATTCGCCTCCGTCAAAACCCGGAAACGAAACCGTAAAATAAAAACCATCGGCTATAGGAGCATCTTCGTCTTTATCGTAAACAAGTTTAAATCCTGCGTCAAGAAACATTTGTTTCATTGCTTTTGCTCTTTCGCCATAAATTTTTACATCGTTAACAAAATTATATTCTTTATTGTTTACAGCTTTTAACATTGCCAATAAACCATATTGAGCCGAGTGTGTTGTCCCCGACGATAAAGAGTATAGAATTTTATAAATCATATTATATCCAAACTGAGGATTACCATATTTTTGCTGTAAAGTATCGTATTCTCGCTTATATAATTTATCGGATATAACCATCATTCCTATACGCTGACCGGCATACGAAAAAGATTTTGAGCTGGATATTAAAAGTAAATAATTATCGGTATAATGTGCAACCGTAGGTTGATAAGGAGGCTCGCCGGGAATTGAATAATCTTTACGAAAATCCATAGCAAAATAAGCTAAATCTTCAATAACTATTACATCGTATTTATCGGCAAGTTTTGCTATAATTTTTAACTCGGTATCGGTAAAACTTATCCACGACGGATTGTTTGGGTTCGAATATAAAATCGACGATATATTTCCTTTTGATAAATATTGCTCTAATTTTTGTTCTAATTTATTGCCTCTGTAATTATAAACATCAAATGTTTCGTATTTAAACTCAAGAACATCTAATTGTTGTTTTTGAACGGGAAATCCCGGATCGATAAATAATGTTGTATCTTTTTTTGGATTTAATTTTTGTATCATTAAAAAAGTAGCAAAACCCGCTTGCATAGAACCTACCGTAGGAATACACGAGTTAGGACTTACGTCGATATTTAAAAAGTTTTTTACAAACTTTGATATTTCGGGTTTTAAAGGAGCAATACCATCTATCATAGGATATTTAGATGCAACTCCTGATTTTAATGCTTCAATCTCGGCATTTGTGCCTATGTCGGGGGGATTAAGACCGGGAACACCCATCTCCATACGAATAAATTTTTCGCCACTTGCTTGTTCAATTTCGTTTGCCAAACGAACAATCTCTCGAATCGATGCTTTGCCTAAGCTTTTT
>JALSQC010000375.1 GCA_026985625.1 Bacteroidales bacterium
TTAAAAAAATAATAAATTAAATTAATAAAAAAATATTAATTTAGTAATTTTAAAACTTAATTATTTTTGGCAATAAAAAAAATAAATATTGTATCGGAATTTGTTTTATTTGGGATAGTATCCGATAAAAATAACTATACAATAGTATCACAAATAAATTCCGAATTAAATTACGCTTTCTCGCAAAAAGAGAACATAAAAATAATCGATAAAACAATAAAAAAAGAATTTCCCGTGTTTGAATATATCGACGAATGTAACAATCGTAAATTTAGATTTATAAACAACTATTATAAAGGTGGTTATTTAGTTTACCAACTAAAAGAAATAAATTTTTTAATTCAAATATACGACAATATTAATTATGAATTTAAACAAGAATTTATAAAAAAAATTAAAAGTCTAAAAAATATTATACTAATATCCGAAATAGATAAAAAATACTATAAAAAAATTAAACACTTGCATTATATGCAATAACAACAATTAAAAAAAATATATAAAATGGAAGTAGATTTTAAGTTATTAAAAAAAATAAGCGAAACACCCGGAGCTCCCGGTTACGAAAAACATATACGCAATCTTATAAAAAAAGAAATAGAACCATTATCAGATAAAATATCAATAGATAATATGGGTAATCTTATTGCTTTTAAAAAAGGTAAAAACAAAAAAAAAGTAATGATTGCCGCACATATGGACGAAATATCGTTTATAGTAAATTACATTGACGATAACGGTTTTTTACGATTTATTCCACTTGGAGGATTCGACCCCAAAACATTAACTTCGCAACGAGTAATTGTGCACGGAAAAAAAGATTTAATAGGGGTAATGGGAACAAAACCAATACATATAATGACACCCGAAGAAAGGAAAAAAAACATAGAAATATCCGATTTTTTTATCGACTTGGGAATGGAAAAAGCAAAAGTCGAGAAATATGTAAAAATAGGAGATTTTATTACTCGCGAACGTAAACTTATAAAAATGGGCGACTGCTACAACGGAAAATCTCTCGATAACAGAATATCTGTTTACATACTTATAGAAACACTTAAAGCATTAAAAAACAAAACATTACCATTCGATTTATATGCCGTTTTTACATCGCAAGAAGAGGTTGGGATTAGAGGAGCACAAGTTTCGTCGCTCGAGATAAACCCCGATTTTGGATTTGCTCTCGATACAACAATAGCATACGATGTTCCCGGTTCGATTCCTCACCAAGCCGTTACTTATCTCGGCAAAGGAACAGCAATAAAAATTATGGATTCGTCAACAATTACCGATTATCGAATGGTTCGATACATGAAAGATATTGCATATAAAAACAGAATAAAATGGCAACCCGAACTTTTGCCTGCCGGAGGAACCGATACCGCTCAACTACAACGAATGAATAAAAGCGGAGCAATTGCAGGTGCCGTTTCAATACCAACACGACATATCCACCAAGTTATAGAATCGGTGCATAACGACGATGTTATTGAAAGCATAAAATTGCTTACCGCTTGCATACAAAACCTCGATAAATTCAATTACGAATATTAATTATTTTTAATTAATAATGTATAATTGGATAGTAAACCATTGGGAAGAAATTATTGAGATTTTCGGAACAATTTCGGGGTTAATATATATTTTTCTCGAGATAAAAGCAAAATTATTGATGTGGCCTGTAGGCATTGTAACATCGGCTTTTTATATAATAGTTTTCTTTACATCAAAATTTTATGCCGATATGAGCCTGCAAATTTACTATCTTATAATTAGTATTTACGGTTGGATTTATTGGTATAAAGGAAATAAAAAATCAAAGTCAAAAAAATTAAAAATATCAAAAACAACAAAAAAAACAGCTTTAACGCTTATTATTATAACAATATTCTTATTTTTTATAATGTCGTATATTTTAAGCAATTATACCGATTCGCCCCTACCCTACTGGGACTCGTTTACAACAGCCTTAAGCATAATTGCAACGTGGATGTTAGCAAAAAAATTAATAGAACAATGGATAATATGGATAATTGTAGATTTAGTTTCGATGAGTTTATATATCTACAAAAAATTATATCCAACATCGTTTTTGTTCTTAGTATTTACAATACTTGCTTTTGTGGGATTTATAGAATGGAAAAAACAAATGCAAAAAACTAAACAATAAACTTTATAAATAAATGAATAAAACAATAATATTGGCAAACGGTAAATTTCCGTCTAACAAAAAAGTAATAAATATTTTAAAATCTGCCGATAAAATAATTTGTTGCGACGGTGCTGCAAAAAAATTAATCGATTTTGGATTAAACCCAACAATTATAATTGGCGATATGGATTCGCTATCCTCCGAAATTAAAAAAAAATATAGCAACATAATAATAAAAGACCCCGACCAAAACACCAACGATTTAACAAAAGCCGTAAATTGGTGCGTTAAAAATAAAATTAACAACATTGTTATTATTGGAGCTACAGGCAACCGCGAAGACCACACAATTGCAAATATTTCTTTAGCCGGACAATATGTTAAATCGTTAAACTTAAAAATTATTACCGATTACGGAGAATTTATTCCTATAACAAAAACTACCGAATTTAAATCATTTGCCGGACAACAAATTTCTATTTTTACATTAACACCAAACGTAAAAATACAATCCGAAGGGTTAAAATATCCGCTAAACAATATTAAATTATCAAGATGGTGGATGGGAACACTAAACGAATCGCTTACTGATAGATTTTTGTTAAAATTTAATAACAACGGAATATTTATAGTTTATTTAAATTATTGATTTATAAAAATATAATTATTTTGGAGCCGATCTGTAAAGAAAAATACCAATTACAGCATACAAAATATTAGGAATCCACACCCCTAAAGATATAGGCATAGAACCTCCCAAAGCAATATTTGTTGATAATTGCATAAATAAGATATAAGAAAAGCTCAACATTAAACCTATTCCCAAATGCAAACCAATTCCGCCTCTTACTTTTCGCGACGATATAGATACTCCTATTAATGTTAATATAAATGTAGAAAAAGAATTGGCAAAACGTTTATATTTTTCGGCTAAAAACGAGTCTATATTCTCCGAACCTTGCAACTTTTGTTCCTCTATAAACTTATTTAATTTAAAATAATCCATAGTTTCAACAAGGTTCAGTCTTTGAACAAAATCTTTAGGCATAAGCACAATACTGGTATCTAATTCATTACCTTTAATTATTGTTTCTTTTGTTCCGTTAAAGTTATGTATATAATAATTATGAACAGTCCAAACATTTTTTGTAGAGTCCCACTGTATATAATTAGAATTAAGTTTTGACACTAAAATATTATGATTAAATTTTTCTATAGAAAACTTATAACCTATTTTATTCTCCACGGTATAACTCTCAAAATAAACAAAAACTCCTGGTTTTATTTGTTTATGAATATTTCTGTTAAAATTTCTATACGGATTTCTTATATATTTCTGCTCAAAAGCTAACCGGGTTTTATTGGCATTAGGAATAATAAAATTGCTTAAAAAAAATGTCATTAAAGCCAGTAATAAAGCCGACAAAAAATAAGGAAACATCATTCGCTTAAAACTTACACCATTGCTTAATATTGCTATTATCTCGGTATTAAAAGCCATTTTAGACGTAAAAAATATTACCGATATAAAAACAAACAAGGGACTAAAAAGATTAGCAAAATAAGGTATAAAGTTTAAGTAATAATCAAAAACTATAGCTTGCAACGGAGCTTGCTTTTCTAAAAAATCGTCTATTTTTTCAGATATATCAAATATTACGGCAATACTTAAAATAAGTAAAATCGAAAAAAAGAAAGTTCCTAAAAACTTTTTAATAATATATATATCAAGTTTTTTTAACATTTATAACCTTGTAGATAATTTTTTAACCATTATATTTTTCCATTCGTAAAAATCCCCTGCATTAATATGATATCTAGCTTCTTTTACAAGCCAAAGATAAAAACTTAAATTATGAATACTAGCTATTTGTGCTGCAAGATATTCTTTTGCATGAAATAAATGTCTTAAATATGCTTTTGAATAATACGAATCTACATACGACGACGCTTCTTTTTCGATAGGAGAAAAATCGTCGGCCCATTTTAAGTTCTTAATATTTATTATTCCGTTTTTTGTAAATAACATTCCGTTTCTTCCGTTTCGTGTAGGCATAACACAATCAAACATATCAACACCCAAAGCAATTCCTTCGAGAATATTTGCAGGAGTTCCCACCCCCATTAAATAACGTGGCTTTTCTTTTGGTAATATATTATTTACAACACCTAACATCTCATACATTTTATCGGTAGGTTCGCCAACCGACAAACCTCCTATTGCATTACCGTCGCTATTATATTCTGCTATTGTTTCGGCCGATTCAACTCGTAAATCGGTATATGTGCTACCTTGAACAATAGGGAAAAAACTTTGCTTATATCCATATAAAGATTGCGTATTGTTAAAATGCTCCCAGCCACGGGCAAGCCATTTATGAGTTAATTCCATCGACTTTTTAGCATATTCTCTATCGCAAGGATATGGTGTGCATTCGTCAAAAGCCATCATTATATCAGAACCTATTACTCGTTGAATATCAACAACCCGTTCGGGAGTAAATAAATGTTTCGACCCGTCGATGTGTGAATTAAAATAAGCCCCCTCGGCTTTTAATTTTCGGTTTGCCGATAACGAAAAAACTTGATATCCTCCACTATCGGTTAAAATTGGTTTTTCCCAATTTATAAATTTATGAAGCCCTCCTGCTTTTTTTATAATATCAATTCCCGGACGCAAATATAAATGATAAGTATTTCCTAAAATAATTTGTGCTTTTATATCATCAACAAGTTCTCTCTGGTGAACGGCTTTTACCGAGCCAACAGTTCCTACGGGCATAAAAATAGGAGTCTCTATTTTTCCGTGGTCCGTTATAATTTCGCCGGTTCGTGCTTTTGTTTTTTTATCGCTGTTATATATATTAAATTTCATAAATAATAATCAATATTAAAGTAAAATAAAATTCAAATATAAAGATAAATAGAAATAAATTTTATATGCTTTATATTTTTATGAAAAATTAAGTAATTTACAAAAAAAATTTTTTATTACCTGACTTACATGATTATATTAAAATACACAGTGTTATGTTTGTTTATACTTGCATCGACAATACAAATATTTTATTATCTGTTTTTTTATCTGCAATTAAAAAATCAAAAAAAAACATCACAAAAAAAACAATTACCATTATCGGTAATAATTTGTGCAAAAAACGAGGAATATAATTTATCAAAAAATTTACCAAAAATATTAAATCAAGATTACACAACATTCGAGGTTATTGTTGTCGATGATGCATCTGACGATAATACTGTTGATATATTAAAAAAACTGGAAAAAAAATATACAAACCTTAGGCATACAAGCGTTCCTAAAAGTAACCGTTTAAAAAACGGTAAAAAATTTGCACAAACTTTGGGAATAAAATCGGCAAAAAACGAATATCTTGTTTTTACCGATGCCGATTGCTACCCTGTATCTAACCAATGGTTACAAAAAATTAACGACAGTTTTTTGCAAAAAAAAGAAATTGTTTTGCTTTACGGAAAATATAAAAAAAACAGCGGATTATTAAATAAAATTATACGTTTTGATGCCTTTTTTATTGCACAACAATATTTATCGTTTTCGTTACGTAAAATTAATTATATGGGAGTTGGCAGAAATTTAGCTTACAAAAAAACATTATTTAATAAAAACAAGGGCTTTGCTTCGCATTTAGAATTAGCATCAGGCGACGACGATTTATTTGTTAACGAAACATCTAACAATAAAAATACAATAATCGAAATATCACCCGACAGTTTTACAGAGTCGGAACCAAAAAAAACATTTAAAGACTGGATTAATCAAAAATCCAGACACTTATCAACCGCACATAAATATAAACCTTTTCATAAATTTATATTAATATCGGAACCTCTATCGAGAATACTGTTATTAACAATAATTTGGCTTATATTATTAAATTTTAATCTATTACTTTTATTATTAATTTTATTAACGGTATTAGTCGTAAAATTTATAATTTTTAAAAAAAATC
Organism: Bacteroidales bacterium; assembly: GCA_026985625.1. Classification (GTDB taxonomy): domain Bacteria; phylum Bacteroidota; class Bacteroidia; order Bacteroidales; family JAFGXI01; genus JALSQC01. Next base: position 6,142 of record JALSQC010000375.1, read on the forward strand.
TAAGTATTTTGCGAGATAACGATTTATTATTATATTCGCTAATTATTGATTTTATTTTACCATTTATTAATTTATTAATCTTTATAAATCTAAAATTTAACAAGCATTTAAAATGGAAATAAATCCTAATCTTTCGGAAAAAGCAAAAAAAGACTATATTTTAGTTTTAGAAGCTGTAAAAGGTAACGAAAAAGCTTATTCTGAAATACTATCCAGATATAAAGATGCTATTTATTTTATGATTTTAAAAATGGTATCGAACCCAATAGATGCCGAAGACTTAACAATTGAAGCTTTTGGAAAAGCATTTAAAAAAATAGACCAATATTCGCCAAAATATGCTTTTAGCACATGGCTTTTTAAAATAGCCTCGAACAATTGTATAGATTTTTTAAGAAAAAAACGAAACGTATTTTTATTACTCGATAACGACTTTAAAGATACCGATAATAATTATAACTACGATTTAAAATCACAAGCATTAGACCCGTCGGAAAAACTTATAAAAAAACAAAAAGAAATTATTATGCGAGATTTGGTTAAAAAATTAAAACCACGATATCGTAGTTTAATAGAATTAAGATTCTTTAAAGAATATTCTTATGCCGAGATATCAAAAGAATTAGATATACCAATAGGAACAGTAAAAGCCCAATTATTTAGAGCCAAAGAATTATTATACAATATTTTTAAAAATTGCAAAAAAAAAATATAACAAAAACTAATGCAAATAATATTAAAATATTTTCCTGATATCGACTCTCAAAAAAAAGAAAAATTCGCAAATTTATTCGACTTATATTATAATTGGAACAATAAAATAAATGTTATATCGCGTAAAGACATCGATAAACTTTACGAACGCCATATATTATTCTCATTATCAATAGCAAAATTTATACAATTTAAACCCGGCACAAAAATAATAGACGTAGGAACAGGAGGAGGATTGCCCGGCATACCTCTTGCCATTATGTTTCCCGATACAAACTTTATTTTAGTAGATAGTATAAATAAAAAACTAAAAGTTGTAAACGAAATATGCAAGTCGTTAAAAATAACAAACATAAAAACAATACACTCGCGTATAGAGGATTTATCACTTAGTTACGACTTTATTATTAGTAGAGCTGTTACAAATTTTACTGATTTTGTTAAAAACACAAAAAAATTAAAACAACAAAAAAGCACCAACAAAATTAAAAACGGAATAATTTATTTAAAAGGAGGAGATACAAGCAACGAAGAAAATAAATTTAAAAATAAACTAACAGTTATAAATATATCAGACTATTTTAACGAACCTTTTTTTGAAACAAAAAAACTTATTTTTTATAAAAATCAAAAATAAATTATGTAAAAAATTTTTATATTAAAATAATGTTTATACTTTTGCAACCTCATATTTTAAAATTTAATAAAAATGAAACGAACATTTCAACCATCACGCAGAAAACGTAAAAACAAACACGGTTTTAGAGAAAGAATGTCTAGTGTTAGCGGAAGAAAAGTGCTATCTTCAAGAAGAGCAAAAGGAAGAAAAAAATTATCAGTTTCTGACGAACCTCGACATAAATTTTAATACAATTTTAGACTTTTATATATAAAAGGGTTAAATAAAATTTTATTTAACCCTTTTTTTATTAACAAATTTATAACTTTATAGCATAAATTAATATTTAAAAAAAATTATAAAGCAATAAACCGTATGAGAAAACTTTTTAAAATATTATTAAAAATAATAATAATATTAATCATTATTATAACCATAATAACATTATATTTTACAATATCCGATTACAATCCCGACAAAAAAATAATTATCTCGCAAGGCGAAAATGTAACCCCTTTAGAAAATAAAAAAATAACTATTTTATCGTGGAATATAGGTTATGCCGGACTTGGCAATAATATGGATTTTTTTTACGATGGCGGAAAAAAAGTTAAAGATACAAAACAACAAACATTAAAAAACTTAAACAAAATAAAAACTATACTCGACGATTACTCGTATGTAGATTTTATACTATTACAAGAAGTTGACGTAAACTCAAAACGTTCGTATTACATAAACGAAAAAGATACCATTAGCAAACAATTAGATAATTTTATATCGTTTTTTGCTACAAACTACAAAGTTCAATATATACCATTTCCTATAAGTTCGCCTTTAGGCAAAGTCGAATCAGGGCTAATTACATACAGCAAAAACATTCCTGTATCATCAGTAAGATATAAATATCCCGGAAACTATAATTGGCCAAAAAAATTATTTTTACTCGACCGCTGTTTTATCTGTAACAGATATCCTGTTAACAACGGAAAACAATTAATAATAATAAATACACATAATTCTGCCTACGATAAAAACGGAAATCTAAGACAAAAACAACTTAATTTTTTAAAAAAATTTATAACCCAAGAATATAACAAAGGTAATTACGTAATTGTTGCAGGCGATTGGAACGAAAATCCTCCCGATTTTAACAAAATAAAACACAAAAAATATAAAATACTAAAATTAAAATCCATTAATAAAAATTTTATGCCAAAAGATTGGAAATGGATTTTTGACCCCAAAACACCAACAAATCGCTCATTATCAAGTAGATATAATAAAAATACTACAAAAAAAACAATAATAGATTTTTTTCTGATAAGTCCTAATATAAAAAATACCGAAATAAAAACAATAAATTTAGATTTTGAAAACAGCGACCATCAGCCGATTTTAGGCGAATTTAAATTAAAAAATTAATAATTTGTTAAAATTTTAAATACTTTTTTTGATTTTAAAAAATAACATATTATATTAGCATAATATTGTATTTTTAATAAATTTAAGCATGAAGAGAACAATAATTTCTTTTCTTTTTATAATTTTTTCACTAGTTTCGTTTGCCGGAGAAATAACTCTTAACGGTATATTTCAAGGTAAAAACTTGTATGTTATGAATCCTTTTTCGTCTTCGGGAGTTGGTTTTTGCGTATACGAGGTTACAGTTAACGGAAAAGTAACTACAGACGAAATAAACTCAAGTGCCTTTGAGATTGACTTATCGGTTTTTCAATTTAAAATAGGCGACAAACTTGTTGTAAAAATTAAACATAAAGAAAATTGTATGCCAAAAGTTTTAAACCCTGAGGTTTTAAAACCAAAAAGTACTTTTAATACTGTTAGCATTGGTGTTAATAACAACAAACTAACATGGACAACTACCGGCGAAGCAGGTGAATTACCATACATTGTAGAACAATACCGATGGAATAAATGGGTAAAAATAGGTAAAGTTAACGGAAAAGGAACGGCAGGGTCTAATACATACTCAATAACGGTGCACCCACATTCGGGAAATAACAGGTTTAGAGTTAAGCAAATTGATTTTACCAAAAAACCTCATTACTCAAAAGAAGCAAAATTTAGGTCATTATCGCCTCCAATAACTTTTTCGCCAAAGAAAGTTACTACCGAAATTAATTTTACCGGCGAAACAATGTATGAAATATACAATAATTACGGAAACTTAGTATTAAAAGGATATGGTTCAAAAATTGATGTCTCTAAATTAAAAAAAGGAGAATATTTCTTAAATTACGACAACACAATGGATACTTTTAAAAAGAAATAACTATTTATTGATTAAATACACAAAAAAAGCTACCTTAAAGGTAGCTTTTTTATTTGGTGGGAATTACTGGATTCGAACCAGTGACCCCCTGCTTGTAAGGCAGGTGCTCTGAACCAGCTGAGCTAAACTCCCAAAGCGGTTGCAAAGATAATGTTGTTTTTTATTTATACAAAAAAAATATCGTATTTTTTTAATTATATTGTAACTCCTATTAATGTAGCCGACGATGCATCGGTAATTTTTACATTTACATAATCGCCTTTTTTATAATTCTTTTTAGGAAAAACAACAACTTTGTTTTGCGATGTTCGTCCAAAAAGTTCTTCGGTAGATTTTTTTGATGTTCCCTCTATTAAAACCTCAAAAGTTTTTCCTATATCTTTTTGTTTTACACTTTTTGATATTTTATTTTGAAGGTTAATAATCTCGGTTAATCTTCGCGATTTTATTTCCTCGGGCACATCGTCTTTAAAATTTCGGGCAGCATAGGTATTTGGACGTTCCGAATATTTAAACATAAATCCCAAATCGAATTGTGCAAATTCCAACAACGATAAAGTTTGTTTATGATCGTCTTCGGTTTCGCTACAAAAACCCGAAATAATATCTGTTGTAATTGCACAATCTGGAAGTATTTCTTTAATTTTTAAAATTCTATTTTTATACCATTCGGCAGTATAGCCACGTTTCATTTTTTCTAATATTCGCGAGCTTCCCGATTGAGCAGGAAAATGTATATGCTTACAAATATTTTTATATTTTGCCATTGTATAAAGAACCTCGTCAGTCATATCTTGAGGATATGATGTAGAAAATCGTACTCGCAAAGACGGACTTACTTTTGCTGTTAGTTCTAAAAGTTTTGCAAAATTTACCTTTTTGCCGGTTTTGGTATCTTCCCAATTATATTTATCTACATTTTGTCCGAGTAAAGTAACATCTTTGTATCCGTTTTTTACTAAATCCTTAGCTTCTTCGATTATAGATTCGGGATTACGACTACGTTCTCGTCCTCGAGTAAAAGGAACAACGCAATAGGAACACATATTATCGCAACCTCTCATTATTGATATAAATGCTGTTATTCCGTTAGACGAATAACGCACAGGGGATATATCGGCATAAGTTTCTTCGCGTGATAAAAGAACATTAACGGCTTTTTGTCCTGTTTTGGCAATTTTTATAAGATTTGGCAAATCGCGGTAAGCGTCGGGTCCAACTATAATATCTATAAGTTTTTCTTGTTCTAATAATTTATTTTTTAATCGTTCGGCCATACAGCCTATAACTCCTATTATTAAATACGGTTTTGTTTTTTTTATTTTTTTAAAAATTTGCAATCTGCCTCTTATTCGCTGTTCGGCATTATCGCGTATAGAGCAAGTGTTTATAAAAATAATATCGGCTGAGTTTATATCGTCGGTTGTGGAAAATCCGTTATCTGCTAATATCGACACAACAAGTTCGCTATCGGCAACATTCATCTGACAACCGTATGTTTCGATATATAATTTTTTATTTCCGCCTGATTTTATTGTTGGAGATATGTTGTTAATTTTTTTTGTTTTAATATAGTCTGTCATAATATTTAATTAAAAAATTGCCTGATTTTAACTTGCTAAGTTTATTATTACAAGTTAATCAGGCAAATTTAAGATGATTTTTTATATGATTAATATTTATGACAAAAATTTTTCGGCATCTAAAGCGGCTTTACAACCCGAACCTGCAGCTGTAATAGCTTGTTTGTATGTTGGGTCCATTACGTCGCCTGCGGCAAATACTCCTTCGACATTAGTTTTTGAGCTTGTTCCTATTGTTTTTATATATCCTTCGTTATCGGTCTCAATCCATTTGCTAAATAGTTGTGATTGAGGTTTATGACCTATTGCAACAAAAAATCCGTCGATATCTATTTTAACTTCTTTTCCTTTGTTATCGAGTATAGCACCTTTAACAACTGTATCGCCTATAATTTCTTTTGTAACGTGTTCGTAAAGAACAGTTATATTTGGAGTTTCTTCTACTTTTTTTATCATTGCTTTTGATGCTCTCATATAGTCTTTACGGATTATCATATATACTTTATTACATAATCCTGCAAGATATGTTGCTTCTTCGGCAGCTGTATCTCCGCCTCCTACAACTGCAACGTCTTTTCCTTTATAAAAAAATCCATCGCAAGTAGCACATGCCGAAACTCCCGAGCCTTTAAATTTTTCTTCTGATTCTAATCCAAGATATTTTGCTGTTGCTCCGGTTGCTATTATAATTGCTTGAGCATCGATTTGATGTTTTTCGTCAACAATTACTCTAAACGGACGTTTCGATAAATCTACAGACGATACTATTCCCCAGCGACTTTCGGCACCAAAGCGTTCGGCTTGAGCTTTTAAATCGTCCATCATAACAGGTCCGGTAACTCCTTCGGGATATCCGGGAAAATTTTCTACCTCGGTTGTTGTTGTTAGTTGTCCTCCGGGTTCTAAACCTTGATACATAACCGGTTTTAGGTTTGCTCGTGCTGCATAAATCGCTGCTGTATAACCTGCAGGTCCCGAACCGATTATTAAACATTTTATTTTTTCTATTTCTTTACTTAGTTCTTGTTTTTGCGGTTTATCATCTAAACCTTCCATTTTTTGAAAAAAAGCCATAGTTTTTTGTGTTTTAATTTATTATTATTGAATTATCTATATATACAGTATCAAATGCTGCTCCATAGCCGCCCCATACACCTAAAGCTCCTCCTTTTATATTTGTTTTAACTGTTACGGGTGAAGCAAATGGATTTCCGTCAGTAGCATTTTGCAGTTCTATCGAATACCAAAATTTATAATGTTCTACATCAAGCGAACAAAATTTTAAAACAACGGTTTCGCCTTTTAAAAACACCCAACGCGGGACAGCTTCTTTTGTTTGGTCACTTTCTTCGCCTGTTGCAGGATTATATCCTCGTGATATTTGGTATTCTACACTCTGTCCGTTAAAGTATTGGTCGTCGGCAACCGAATTATAAGGGTGAACAAATACATTATCTTTTCCTATTGTTTTAGAAAATAATCTGTAATAGTTTCCTATTGTATCGGGGTCGGTAGCATACATCCACAAAAATCCTGTTGAGTCGTCGGCTGTATTCGGAAATCGTAATTTAAATTTAACGCTATCTAATGGAACAGGGTTTGGAATTGTTGTTGTTGCAGTGTATGTTTTTCCCTTAATTATTGCTTTTAGTTTGTATGTTTTTCCTATTTCTCCTTTTATGTTTCCTTGATATTTTATAGGTATAAAACTGTTAAAATCAACAACAAGGTGCATTGTGTCTATAATATTATCGTGAGTAACGGTTATTACTGCATTACTATCTATAACAATCATATTAATTAAAGTGTTTGTATCGACTTTATCGAAGTATGCTATGTTTTTTGTTACATAAAGATATGGGTATTGTCCGTTTTCGATAATTCCCTCTAACACTATTTTATCCTCGGGTTTTGGCAAGTCAACAGTTATATCTTTTTCGCAAGATGTAATAATTAGTATAAAAATTAACGATAATATTTTAAATAATTTTTTTTCCATTTTTTAAAAATTAAAATTCCATGTTATTGATGGTAATATTGGAAAAAGTGATACTTGTTTTGCTTTTATATCGAGGTTTCCTTCTACTAAACTACCTGTTGTTTCGTAATATATAAAATATGGGTTATGTCTGTTATAAACGTTATATACCGATAAATTCCATGTTGAATGTATTTTTTTATTTTTATGATTTGGCTTATATGTTATTGATATATCCATACGATGGTATGGAGCCATACGGTATGAATTTCTGTCGCCGTATTCGTTAATAATTCTGCCATCAATTATATATCTACCTATAGGTAAAGTTAATGAATTTCCTGTTGCATAAACCCAAACAACTGAGAATATCCATTTTTTATTAAGCTCGTGTGTTGCTATAAATGAAACATCGTGTCGTCTGTCGTATTTTGCGGGAAAGGGTTCTCCTAAGTTTAGGTCGGGAAATGTTTTTGTTGTTTTTGATAGAGTGTAGCCAATCCACCCTGTTGTTTTTCCTAATCGTTTTTTTATAAAAAGTTCTACTCCGTATGATTTTCCTGTTCCAAACACAAAGCTATTATCGGCATTTTGTCCTACATCTTCGCCCGGCATCGACCCGTCGGCATATTCTATTTGATTTTTAAGATCTTTATAATAAAGTTCTATTGATGTCTCGAATACGTTGTCTTTAAAGTTTTTAAAATATCCTACGGAATATTGTGTCCCGAATTGTGGTTTTACAACTGTAGAACTTGGCACCCATAAATCTGCAGGCATTGACATTGACGATGCAGATGCAAGGTGTATGTATTGATAATTTTGTGTGTATGATGCTTTTAACGACGAGTTGTAAGGCAAGCTGTAACGTATTGACAAGCGGGGTTCTATATGTTTGTATATAACTATGTTCTCCCATTTGTCGTAATGTATTGTATCTTTTACTTGACCTAGTTCGTTGTTAATGTATCGGTCGAATGGTCCTACTTGTTGAAATAATGTTCCACGAACTCCTGCATTTATTTTTATTTTATCGGTTAAATCAAAATCGTCGGTTATGTATATTGCTCCATCGTTTGCATATTCTTTAATAATTCCTCCTAGATTTAACTCGGTTTCGCCAATTTTTGCCGATACGCTACTTGGCTGAAATTCGTGAAAAATATAATTTATTCCAAATTTTACATTGTTGCGTATTGTAGGGAAAAATGTAAAATCTATTTTTGCGTTGTAGTCTGTTATTCCCGAAAATAATTTAAGTTGAAAATCGTTTTGTGTGGCTCCAAAGCTAAAATCGTAGTTTGTATATATTAATGTTGTGTTCATAAATAATTTATCGGTAAATAAATGATTCCAACGTAACGAGCCTGTTGCATTTCCCCAATTAATGTCTGCTAAAAATCCACCCGACGGGCTTGTAAATTTAAACACATCGCGTCCGGTATAAGCACTTAGATATAATCGGTCTTTTTCTGATAATTTATAATTTATTTTGGCATTAAAATCGTAAAAATAGTATTTGCTGCCTTTTGCTTTAGCATCTTTTTTTATAAATGGTTGTATTATCATATCGGCATATGTTCTGCGTCCCGATATAATAAACGATGCTGTATCTTTTTTTATTGGTCCTTGTATTGTTAAACGCGACGATATCAGCCCTATTCCTCCATCGGCTTGATATTTTTTCATATTACCGTTTTTCATTGATATATCGAGCACCGATGATAATCTTCCTCCATAGTTTGCCGGCATTCCTCCTTTTATTAAGTTTATGTCTTTAATAGCATCGGCATTAAATACCGAGAAAAAGCCAAATAAGTGTGATGCGTTGTAAACGGTTGCTTCGTCGAGTAGAATAAGGTTTTGGTCGGGTCCTCCGCCTCGCACATAAAAACCGGTGTTTCCTTCGCCTCCCGATTGAACGCCCGGAAGTAGTTGTATTGTTTTTAAAACGTCAACTTCGCCCATAAATGCAGGAAGTTCTTTTATTTTCTCGACAGGTAATTTTACCGCTCCCATTTGTGTGCTTTCGACATTTTTACCTCTTTCGCTGCTTATTACTATTTCTTTTGTTTGTATTATTTTTGGCTTAACGTTAATATTTAATTTTACATTTTTTGTTAAATCTATTTCTTTTGAAAAATCTTGATATCCTATAAAAGATACTTGTAGTGTGTATTTACCTTTTGGTAATGTAATTGAATAAAATCCGTATTGGTTTGATGTTGTTCCTTTTAATAGTTCTTTTATGTAAACGTTGGCTCCTATTAGTTCCTCGCCGCTTGAGTTATCTTTAACATATCCGCTTATTGTATATTTTTGAGCAAATATAATTGTTGATAAAAAAATGAATAATATTATTAATAAATATTTTTTGTTTACCACTGTTTTTGTTTAATTAAAAATTGTTTATAAAAACTTGTATTAATTCTGTTTTAACTAATAACGGAAAAATAAATCCAAATATTGATCCTGATATATGAGCTGCATGTCCTATGTTATCGCTATTTTTTTTTGATAGTTTATATTCGTAAAACAGATATAATCCTCCAAATATTATTCCCGGAATAGGCAAGATTCCAAAAAAATAAACGGGTTGCATTGGTGCAAAGAATATGGTTGCAAACAAAACTGCAGATATTGCTCCTGATGCTCCTACGGCACTATATCCGTAATTGTCGCTATGTTTAAAATAATCGTATATACTTGATAGTATTAATCCTCCAAAGTATAGTTCTAAAAATAATAGTGTAGGGTTTTTTGACGGCAAATAATAATTAAAATATGATACAACAGCACTCCCGAAAGAGAATAATACAAACATATTTATAAATAAGTGCATATAATCGCCATGTAAAAAACCGTATGTTATAAATCTGTAAAATTGATTGCTGCGACGAATAATATATGGACTAAATAATAATTTGTTAAACAGTCCTCTGTCTTTAAAGGCTGTAATAGATATTAATGTTGTTATTGCTATTATAATTATTATCATAGGTATTTTGAGCAATTACAATATACATACCATTGTAAAATGCTCTGACATTTTTTCAGTTTTTTATGTTTTTATATTATTACCAGTTGTCGTCGTTTGTTTGCTTTTTAGGCTTTGCCATATATTTTTTTAAATTGTCTATTGTTTTTTTCATATATTCATCGATTTGTTGCAGGTAAAAGTTGTTGTTTGGTTTGTAGTATGGACCTTTGTCTGCCAACCAACGTTCAATAGGGTATTTTGATGTTTGTTTTAGGTTAATATCATCTATAATATATCGATATTTTCCGTCTTTAAACCCAAGTTTTATTGTGTATTGAATAATTCCCGCCATTGTTTTAAGTCCTTTTTTATTTGGAGGGTTTAGTATTTTAAATCGAGCTTTTCCTAATATTTTGTGTGTTGCTTTATCTTGATTTCTAATAACATTTGTTGGATTTTTATAGTATGTTTTATACCACGATAAACCTTTATCATACAGTTCGTCGGGAGTTCCTTTTAATTCTATAACACCGGAATATGTTATCATTTTAGTATCCTCGTCTATTGTAAATTTTGGTTGTTCGTAGGTTTTGTATTTTTGTTTTTGAGCTGTTGCAATAATGCTTATGGATATAAGCATAATAAATATTATTTTTGTTTTCATAGTTTTTATATTTTATAATTTAATTCCTATTACTAATATATCGTCAAGTTGTTCGTAGCCTTTTGACCATTCGGCTAAGGTATCGTATAAAATAATTCGTTGACGGAACATTGGTTCTTTATGTATTTTTAATAGTAGTTCTTTAAATTTTTTGTATTTAAATTTTTTTCCTTTTGGTCCGCCAAATTGGTCGGCATATCCATCGGAAAATATGTATAATCTGTCATTTGGTTTAAATTCTATTAAATTATTTTTAAAATTGTCGGTTTTAAAATGGAATCCTATAGGCATTTTGTCGCCTTTAAATTCTTTAAATTCGCCGTCTCTTATAAGGTAAAGAGGATTATTTGCTCCTGCAAATTCAATTGTTTTTTTATCGAAATTTATTTTGCATAAAGCAATATCCATTCCGTCTTTTGATTTACTTTCTTCCTCGGTTTGATGCAACGATATTATAACGTTTTGTCGTAATTTATTTAATATTTCGCTTGCTTGCAGTTCGTCATATTTATTTAATATTTCGTCGAGAAAAGCTATCCCCAGCATGCTCATAAAAGCTCCGGGAACACCATGTCCCGTGCAATCGGCTGCTGCAATATATAAAATATTATTTTTTTGTTGAACCCAATAAAAATCGCCACTTACTATATCTCGGGGTTTAAACAACACAAAGCTTTCGGGTAGTATTTTAAATTCTTGTGGTTTTGGCAACAAGGCTTCTTGTATATTTTTTGCATAGTTTATACTATCGGTAATATCTTTGTTAACTTGTTCTACAATTTCTTTTTGTTTTACAATTTCTTGTGTTCGTTCTTTTACTATTTTTTCAAGTTTTATTTTTTCTTTTTTAAGATTTGACTCTCGATATTTTGTATATCCGTAAATTATTAAAAGAATTAAAAACCCTACGGCAGTATAAAACCACCATCTTTCGTAAATTGGTTTTTCGATAACAAAAGTAAAATATGCGTTATTTTTTGACCAAATGCCATCGTTATTTGCTGCTTTAACTAAAAAAGTGTATTCGCCAGGCGGTAAAACAGGATAGTCTTGTTCTGTTTTGCTTGTTGGCGGAGACCAATTTTCGTTAAGTCCTACAAGCTTGTATCTGTATTTAACTTTTTTTGGATTGACAAAACTCGTTGCTATAAATTTAAAAGTTAAATGGTTTTTGTTGTATGGTAAAGTAAGAGTTTTTTTTGATACGTAATGTTGCCAATCGAATGTTGCAAAATCTATTTGCACATCGGTTATTATAACTTTTGGAGCAACTAAGTTGCGTTTTAGTTCTTTAGGATTAAAGCCTGTTATTCCTTTTACCGTGCCAAACCATATTTTATCTTTAAACAATGTTACTGCATTACGATTACATTCTTGTCCAATAAACCCTTCTTTTGAGCTTATGTGAGTAACGCTAAACTTATGCGAGTTATGATAATCTGTCAAGTTTATATAGTCGATTCCTTTGCTGGAGCCTATATAAAGAATGTTATTTTTGTCGATGTAGATTGAGTATATATAGTCGCTGGCTAATCCTCGTTTTGTATTGAATTGTATAAACGAGTCGGCTTCCATTGTATATATTCCTTTGCGCGTTGCAAACCATAGCTGATGCTGTTTATCTTCAACAATCTTTGATATACTTGATGTTATTCCGTTTTTTTCGTTAAAATGATTTAATTGTTTTGTTTCAAATGAATATTTATAAACTCCGTCGGTTGCTGTACAAAACCAATAATTATTTTTAAAGTCTTGAGTTATATATAATACTTCTTTTGGAGTAATATCAGGAAATTGTTTATTAAAGTTTATGAATTTATTATTGTCTATTATTCCTATTCCCAAGTTTGTTCCATACCAAATTTTATTATCTCTGTCTTTATAAAAGCATCTTATTGATGAGCTTACGATATTTGAGTCTACAATGTAATTTATATTGGATAATTTACGAGACGGAAGTTCTCTTACATATGTAAAAAATTTTTTTTGATATAGATAATACACCGATAGTCTCGAAACGGACCCAATCCATATTTTGTCGCTATCGGCTATCATTGAATATATAGATGAACTTGTTTTTCGAGGAGAAAGATTTTTTATTATTGCTTTATCGGTATGGGTTGGTTTTAGAATTGATATGCCTCCGTCGGTTCCTATGTATAGATTTGTATCTCCAACATTTAGCAAATATGTTATGTTATTATTAATAATATTGTCTTTTGAATTAAAGTTTATAAACGGAAATGGAGGAATTTTTACTAGCCCCGAATTTGAGCCTAACCAAAAGTTGTTTTCTCTGTCAATAAATATTGCTCTAAATCTAAAGCCATTAAACATTTTTGAGCTGTTTGATGTTAAATAATCTGACAAGGAATCAAATTTTTCGGGTATTTTATAGTTAATAAGCCAACCGTAATATGTTGCAAACCAAATATTACCATTTATATCTTTTGCTGCAGAAGTAAATGTTTGTTGCATTTTTTTATTATATACATATAATTTGTTGTTGTGGTATATATTCATACAATGGTCGTTTCCTAACCATATATTTCCTTTTTTATCTTCGATTATCGACCGCACTGTATTGTTACCCAAGTTATTATCTTTTGTATATGTGGTGTATTTGTTATTTTCTAATTTTACAACACCATGGCGTTCTGTTCCAAACCAACCTCTGTTTTTTGAATCGAAAAATACTTTTAATATTTTAAATTCTTTTAATATTGGATTTTCGTCTATTCGTTTAAATTTTCCGTTAACAAATTTAGCAGCTCCGCTATATGTTCCTACCCAAATTGTTCCCGTTTTATCTTGTGTTATATCAAAAATTAAATTATTTGGCAAGCCTTCATTTGTAGTAAATTTTTTAAATGTTTTTCCATTGTAAAGAGCTAATCCATCGTTTGTTCCAATCCAATAACGATTTTTATTGTCTGTAAATATTTTGTAAACAATATTATTTGGTAATCCTGAGTTTGTATTTAGGTTGTTAAATTTTTGTCCGTCGTAAATATCTATACCTCCACCTATGGTTCCAAACCATATTTTTCCTAACGAGTCTTGAATCATAGTAAATACCTGCGATTGAGACAATCCGTTTTCGGAATTATATAAATCGTAATAATAATTTTGTGATTTTAAGCCGGAAAAACTTAAAATTAATAACAAAATAAATATTATTTCTCTTATTTGTTTCAAAAAATTTAATTTAATTAACTTGTAAAGATACAAAAATAGATTATTATTTAATAATAAATTTGCAAGATATTGGATAATGATCGGAATATTCTTTTTTAATTACTTTATAATTAAAAGAATATAATTGTTTGCTGTAAAGAATATAATCTATTCGGAACGATGGAAATTTTCCGGAATATGTGTTACTTATTCCTACTCCCGACTCGCAAAAAGCATCTAAAAGGTTGTTTGATATTATTTTGTGATAGGTATAAGAAATAGGTGTATCGTTAAAATCGCCACATACAATTACTTTGTAAGGTGAGTTTTTTATTTTTTTTGATAGTTTGTCAACTTGTAAGGCTCTTTTTTTAAATGCAATTTTTAATCGGTTAAAAATATTTTTTGCTCCTGATATTTCTTTTTTGTTTATCGATAAATTTAAACTGTCGATAAATTTGTAATCGTCTTCTGCAAATTTAATCGATTGTAAATGGTTATTAAAAACCCTTACGGTATCATTATTTATTAATAAGTCAGAAAAAATTGTAAAATTTCTGGAATCGGGGTATTTTATCTTGCCTGAGTTAATTATAGGAAATCGCGATAAGGTAATTAATCCAAAATGAAAAGCATTACGTTTTACATTTGCATCGGCAACGTAATAATTTTTTGCTTTTTGAAATTCTATTAATGTATCTAATGTTTTAAATTTTTTTGTAATGTCGTAATAAAATTCTTGCAAACATATTATATCGGCGTTTTCGTTTTTTATAATGTTAAAAATTTTATTGCGTATTTTTTTATTATTTTTCCAATCGTATAAACCAAATTGTTTTACATTGTAAGATAATATTTTAAACGATTTTTTATTTTCGGATTTTGTTTTAAAAAAATTATCGAATTGAAAAAAATCGGTAAAAAACGAAAATCCCACAAAAAATATAAACAACCAAACATATAGTAATTTGTAACGTTTACGTATAAACCAATAAATTGCAAATACAAATCCTAAAAAAAATATAAAAGGGTATGCTAATCCGAAAAATGCAAATAAATAATATTTAGACGGACTTAAATATATTGATAAATACGATAATATTTGAAAAAATATTATTATAAAAAATATTACAACAAGTATCTTGTTTAAGAATCGTCTCATTTATTTTTTTTGCTTGCAGAAAATAAAATTTCTTTTTCTTTTTTTGTTAAACTGTTATACCCCGATTTTGATATTTTATCTAAAATTATATCTATTTGTTTTTGTTGTTCGGCTTTTTGTTTGTTATAGTCGTAATCGTTACGAGGTGGTTTTTTTGATTTATATTTTACTTTCATTTTGGGTTTTGTTTTAAAAAAATTTGTAAAGCCCAAAAATATTTTATCAAAAAAATTTATGTTTTTTCCTTGTTTTAATTGCAAATATGCTACAAAGCCAAAAAATGCTCCTCCTAAATGAGCTATATGTCCTCCGGAATTTTCTCCGGCTATGCTTATAATGTCTAAAAGTATCGAAAATAAAGCTATATATTTTAATTTTATATTTCCTATAAACATTAATCTAATTGTATAATTTGGAACATAAAAAGATATTGTTGTAACTATTGCCAATATTGATGCCGATGCTCCAAGTGCAACCGAATAGTCTTTATAAGCCGAAAAGGCAGGAAAAATATTAAATGCAATAATGTAAAATAACCCACCGAATATGCCTCCAAGCAAATATATTGTTACTAATTTTTTTTGTGATAAAAACTCTAAAAAGATTTTACCAAACCAATAAAGCCAAAGCATATTAAAGAGTATATGTAAAAATCCTTCGTGTAAAAATTGGTATGTAATTATACTCCAAGGTCGTAATAAAAACAATGAAAAATTTGATGGCAGCGATAACCAGTAAACTATTATATTATTATCGGTAATCTGAAAAAGAAAAAGAAAAATGTATAAAATTTTTATTACTAAAAAAACTGCAATATTTAAATAAATAAGTTTTGTAAGATTACTACCAAATCGAAAATCGCGTTTTATTTGTTCCCAAATATCCATTTAAAAATTATTATAGTGATTTTTAAATTGATTTTTTTTCCATATCATTAATAAAATAAATCCAAAAAGCATACCTCCAAGGTGAGCAAAATGTGCAACATTATCACTACTCGAGAATCCCGAGTATAACTCTAATGCTCCATAAAATATTACAAACCATTTTGCTTTTACCGGAATAGCAAAGTAAACATAAATTAACGAGTTTGGAAAAGTCATGCCAAAAGCTAATAAAATTCCAAATACAGCCCCCGACGCTCCTATAACGACAGGCGTATTAAGAAAATCAGCTTTATATTGAGTAATAAAATCTACTGCTAAAGAAAGAGCTTGACTGTTGTGCCCCGAGTTTACAAAATTATTGTATTGTGTTAAAAAATTATTAAAATGATTTTGAATATCATAAGAAATTACTTGAAAATTATTTGATTCGATAAAAGTTTTAAAATCTACAAGAGATGGATTGTTTAAAAAATTGTTTATATTATGTAAAACAGGTGATACTTGAAAGTAAAAAACAATATAATGTGTTAAACCTGCTCCTATACCTGTAAATAAATAATAAAACAAAAATTTTTTACCGCCCCAAATATTTTCCATTACATTACCAAACATCCACAAAGCAAACATATTAAAAAGTATATGTGTAAACCCTCCGTGCAAAAACATATATGTAATAAATTGTAAAGGATTAAATCTTTCAGCCGAAAAATAATGTAAGCCTAAATAATTTATAATATCTATATGAAATACCGATTGAATGGAATATTGTGCTAAAAAAAATAAAATATTTATAATTAAAAGATTTTTAATTACCGGAGGAAGTGTCCTATAACTTGTTGGTCTAAATTGGCTCATAAAAAAATATTTCTGTAAAAATACAGAAATATTTATTATTTGCTATAATTTAATAACTTGTAAATTTGTTAATAATTATTAACGGTTTAATTTTTATGTTAATTCTAAAAATGAACTTCTAAAGCAATCTCTGTAAAATATTTATTTGCACTATCGAAATTATAATCAAGTATTACTTTTGATTTTTTAGTAAATTTATAAGCAAAACCTGCTATATATCTGTTTTTTTCAGTAGGTTTAGTTTCTTGCAAATTAAAATAATCGTAACGTCCAAAAGCTGATATTTTATATTTTGGAATTTTAAACTCGGCAAAAACAGAATATCCCGAGAATGGTGTAGATTTATTATTTGTATTAATCCATGTTCCCGACGAATTTCCTAATCCTGTAAAATATTGTCCTGTTAATACAATATTTTTTGCCTCAAAAGATAAAAAACCTGCATTTAACATAAAGTCGGGGTCAGTTTTTATGTTTCCTTTTCCGAATATTCCGAAATACGATATTTGTAAACCGGATATTTTATCGGGAAATGGTCGTAATGATAAACGCGTTTCGATATTTTTAGAAAAATTATTTTCCATAGCATGATAACCGCCACCGTTATAAACTCCAAGAGCAAAACTACCGTATTTACCGGGATAATGATGATTAATGTTTTTTAATTGTTCTTTATTTAGTTTTCCTCCTAACAAAGCATTATATGTAATTCCAAAACCTGCAGAGTTAAAAAGATGAAACGATTCGGTTGCCATTTTGCCTTGGACACGATAAGCGTTTATATGTTCCTCGTAATCGAGCCAAGGACGGTGAACCTGTCCAAACTCAAAATATGAATTTGTTAAAACACTAGAAAACTCTGGTAAATTCCATTGCATATACAGATATTTAAAACGCAACTCTATATTTCCTTTGTCGTCACCTTCGTCGTCGAATGTTAAATCTTGTGTTATGCGGGATGTTAAATTTTTTGATAATTTTGTTTTAATTGTTAAATATGCTCTACGCATTGTAAAATAATTATATAACGAGTCGCTATATCCCCGTTGATAAACTAAAAACCATTGTCCGTGTATTTCGGTGTTTTTTATAATCAAAGGTAATTGATTTTTTGTTGAATCAGATAATTGTTTTGCCGATAATCCTATGCTAATAACAGATATTAAAATTGTTAAAATTAATATTTTCATATTTATATTTCTTAATATTTAAAATAAATTTTAATTATTTGTATGACAAAATTAGAAATATAAAGTAACATAATAAAAGGCTTAATAAAAACTTAACAATTTTTTAACATACAGTAGGTTTGTAAATTTATGATATATTTTATTAAATAATAAAATACGGGATTTTACTTACTTAAGTTAAAATAATTAAATATACATTTGTATAAAATTTAAACTAAAAAATTATGAGAATAAAATATTTAACAATTTCGTTAGCAATAACATTAGCTTTGGCTTCTTGTGGAAACTCAGACAAAGAAAACACTAATACCGACGAAAATGTCGCTACAGACACAACCGCCGTTAAAGAAACAAAAGTTGAACCTGTTAAAGAATTTGCAGGAATAAGCGATTTGGCAAAGAAAAACTCGTTTACGGTAGAAGAACTTAATAGAGCATTGTGTTTTTTAGGTAAGAAAAAATGTATATTAGTAGGATATCCTTATGCTTACAGTCAAGATACGATTTCTAATCAATCGAGTAATAATTTTAAAATGATAGAGGGCAAAGGCGTTAACGATTCTAAATTTAAAGTAAAAATAACATTTAAAAATAGTTTTGATAATAAATCTTTAAAAACACATAAATTATTTGCTGTTAAAGGAACACTTAGAATAAGATACAGATTGTCTGATAGCAAGTGGGGAAATAGTTTTTATTTTGACGTTTACGATGCAGAATTTGTTGACTTAGAATCCGACTCGTATGATAAATTAACGTCGTTAGACGATTTAGATTTATCGAAACCTGTTTTTTGTGGCGATTTAGGAACTTTATTATTTAATCATTTCGAAACTTTTGCAAAAAAAGATAAAATTGATGTTACCGGTTTTTATAACGGAACAACTATGTCTAGAAAATCAGACGGAACAACTATTGACGTTAGAGTTGATCTTTACGATATAAATAAAGGTGCGTTAGAAGGAGAAAACCCTAACGTTGGTTGTCATATGCTTAAAGAACTAACCGAAGAAGAAAATGCAAAATTAAAAGCAGCACAAGATAATAATAAAAAAGTAACAATAGAAGGAACATTTTTAAGTTGTGAGTGGTTTCCTGAGATGAAAAATTGCACCATAAAATAACGTTATTTATGTAAAATTAAGAGTTTTGTAATTTTAGTAGGTGTTATTCCCCGAGATAAATCTCGGGGTTATTTTTATAATAAAACTAATAAAGTTTTTTTAATCTGCTAAATAGTTTTTTACAAAATACAATAACCTTTTGTTGTAAAAAAAGCTATTGT